>NZ_JDST02000054.1:0-25405 GCF_000584975.1 Candidatus Accumulibacter cognatus
CGGGGCAAGCGGGGCAAGCGGAGCAAGCGGGAAACGCGGCAATCCGTGCCGGCAGTAGCTGCCCGGAGGCCCGGATGCGAGGGTGGCTCACCCCTGCCAAGGCCCGTGCCCTGTCAGACCCTTCTCCCAGGTTCTGGGTTCGTGAGCCGCTGACGCGACCCTGACCTCAATGCGAGCTGCCTTCCTTCTGATTCCCCTTGGTGTCCGCCGCCGTCTCCTCGGCGACCGGCGCCGCCGGCTTCTTCTCCGCCGGCTTCTTCGTTTTGGTGCCGGGGGGCTGTGGCGGCGGCAGTTGAGGCTCGACCGTTTCCAGCTTGTTCTCGCGCATGTAGATATCCATGTCGCGCCAGCCTTCATAGACCGCGGCTTTCGGCAACCAGGAATAGATCGAATAACAATCCTCGATGGCACGTCCCGATTGCCGGCAGGCACCGCCGACCGCTTTCCCCTCGGCCTCGTCGCGGGCCAGCTTGGCTGCCGGTGCCTCGAGGCCGAGCTTCTGCTGGACGGCATCGCAGCCGCTCAGCGCGAGCAGCAGCGAGCCGGTGATCAGGAGGCTGCGCAGCGGGCGGGGTGCTGGGTCGGACATGGCGTTTTCTGGGGGAAGGAATGTGGCATACAGGTTGGTATACAGGACAGGATGGTATACAGGACTGGATGCCGCATTGTAACCACAGTCGGAGCTGCCTGGGGGTGAATGGCCTGCTGGCAGGGCATGGACAGCCGGATCTCCGGCCGACACCCTGCCTTGTCCGCGGCAGGGCTTGCCTGCCGTTTCGGCCGTCACAGGCCATCCCGGCTGGAGGATTAGGTTCGGATCGGTGCTCGCAACCACTATAATCACGTTCTTTTTTCCTACATGGAAGGATCGGCATGCATTTACTCAGAATTCTCCCGGCGGCATTGGCCTTTGCCCTGGCGGCGCCCTTTTCTTCGTTGACGGCTGCGGCGCCAACCACTCTCGACCTTTCGCATCAGCTCGACGAAGAACGTGCAGAGCGACTCGAGAAACTGATCGAACGCTTCAACTCGCGGCAGAAGGACTATGAGGTCAAGCTGGTGCGCCGCGTTCAGGGCGATCCGCCCAAGGACCTCAACCTGGTGACGCGCGAGGAGCAGGCGCGCTTCGTCGCTGCGAAGGCGAATTTCAAGCCCCTGCATCAGGTGATGAAGGAGGCGAATATGCCCTTCGAGGCCGGCAAACTGGCGCCGGAACTGCGCGTCGGCCTGGGTGATGCCAAGGGCGAACTCTTTGCCTTGCCGATCGGGCTGTCGACGCCGGTGTTGTTCATCAACAAGGCGGCCTTCCGCAAGGCCGGACTCGATCCCGAAAAACCGCCGAAAACCTGGGCGGAGATGCTGAAAGCCGCCGACAAGCTGTTCGACGCCGGCAGCACCTGTCCCTACACCACTTCCTGGCCGTCCTGGGTGCATATCGACAACCTGAGTTCCTGGAACGGCGTCGAGGTATCCGACGCGAAGGGTCGCCTGAACTTCAACGGCCTGGTCCAGGTCAAGCACACGGCGATGCTGACCACCTGGGCGAAGGCCCGTTTCTTCATCTATTTCGGCCGCCGCGACGAGGCCGACAATCGCTTTGCCGCGGGGGAATGCGGCATGCTGACCAGTTCGTCCTCGCTCTACGGCCCGCTGCATGAGAGCCGCAAGGTCGAGGTCGGCGTTTCGTCGCTGCCGTATCACGACGATGTGCCGGGAGCGCCGCAGCAGACGATGGCCGGAGGTTACTCGCTGTGGGTCGGCGCCGGCCAGAAGCCGGCCGAGTACAAGGGGGTGGCGCAGTTCGTGAGTTTCCTGATGGAGCCCGAGCTGCAGGTCGAGTTCAGTGCGGAGGCCGGCTTCCTGCCGATGACGCCGGCGGCGCGTGCCGCCGCGGGCAGCAAGCTGTTGAAGGCCGATACCGCTGGCCTCAATGTCGCTTACGCGCAGTTGCAGGGACCAGGCGCGCTGCGTGCGCTGCGCGTTTCCGAGAACGAGCGGGTGCGGATCATCGCCGAGGAGGAACTCGAAGCCGCCTGGACTGGCAAGATACCGGCCAAACAGGCGCTCGACAACGCTGTCCAGCGGGGCAATCTCGTCCTCTCCGGAGCGTCAAAGGCCCCCGCACCGGCGGCGGCACCACCCCGGAAGAAGTGATTGCTCCACGCCTCGGCTGGCGCTTGCCGCACGTTTTCGCGCACCGCTGCGGGGGGGCGCTGGCGCCGGAGAACACGCTGGCCGGTTTGCGCATCGCCGCCCGCCTGGGCCTGCGGGCGGTCGAATTCGACGTGATGCTGTCGGCCGACGCCTCGCCGTGGCTGCTGCACGACGAAACGCTTGCCCGCACGACGAACGGCGCCGGCCGGGTGTGCGAGACTTCCGATGCCGAACTGTCGGTCCTCGATGCCGGCATTCGCCAGCACCCGGCGTTTGCCGGCGAACCGCTGCCGACGCTGGCCTCGGCAGCCCTCGTCTGCAGGCAACTGGGTCTGCTGGCCAATGTCGAGATCAAACCGGCCGCCGGTTTCGATGCCCTGACCGGCGAGGTCGTCGCGCGCGCGGTGCGTGCGCTGTGGGCCGGCGCGGCGCTGCCGCTGCTCTCGTCGTTTTCCGAAACGGCCCTGGCGGCGGCGCGGGCGGCCGTCCCGGAACTGCCGCTCGGCATGCTTCATGAACGTCCGCCGGCGGACTGGCGGGAACGGCTGCGGCAGCTCGCGGCAGTGACCCTGCATTGTCGCGCCGATTGCCTGGACGACGAGCTGCTGGGCGAAGCGCGCGCGCATGGCATCCCGGTGCTCTGCTACACGGTCAACGACCCGGCGCTGGCGAGCGCGCTCCATCGGCGGGGGGTGGCGGCGGTGTTCAGCGATCGCATCGATTGTGTCGCCGAGGGCTAGCGTCGTCATGTCCGCGACCTCCGGGTGATCGGGCGGCCGCGAATCCGACTTTCACGTTAAAATCGCGGCTCCTCGAACGAGCCCCACAGCGGGATGGATCATGATGACAAGCGCTGAAATCCGCGACAAGTTCCTGCAGTTCTTCGCCTCCAAAGGCCACCAGATCGTCGCCTCGAGTTCGCTGGTGCCGCATGCCGATCCGACGCTGTTGTTCACCAACGCCGGCATGAACCAGTTCAAGGACGTTTTTCTGGGTTTCGACAAGCGGCCGTACCTGCGCGCGACCACCGCGCAGAAATGCGTTCGTGCCGGCGGCAAGCACAACGACCTCGAAAACGTCGGCTACACCGCGCGTCACCACACCTTTTTCGAAATGCTCGGCAATTTCTCGTTCGGCGACTACTTCAAGCTCGACGCGATCCGCTACGCCTGGGAACTGCTGGTCGAGGTCTATGGCCTGCCCGCCGAGCGCCTGTGGGTGACGGTCTATGCCGAGGACGACGAAGCCTACGAGATCTGGACGCGGGAGATCGGCGTGCCGGCCGGGCGGGTGGTGCGCATCGGTGACAACAAGGGCGCGCGCTACGCTTCCGACAACTTCTGGATGATGGGCGACACCGGTCCCTGCGGACCCTGTACAGAAATCTTCTACGACCACGGCGAAGGCATTCCCGGTGGGCCACCGGGATCGCCCGACGAAGAGGGCGACCGTTACATCGAGATCTGGAACAACGTCTTCATGCAGTTCAACCGCGACGAGGCCGGCGTCATGCACCCGCTGCCCAAGCCGTCGGTCGATACCGGCATGGGGCTGGAGCGGACGGCAGCGGTGCTGCAGCATGTCCATAGCAATTACGAGATCGACCTGTTCGTCCGCCTGATCGCTGCCGCCGCGCGCGAGACGTCGTCCGCCGACCTCGACAGCCCCTCGCTGCGGGTGCTGGCCGATCACATCCGCGCCTGCGCCTTCCTGATCTCCGACGGGGTGATTCCCGGCAACGAGGGGCGGGGCTATGTCCTGCGGCGCATCATCCGGCGCGCCATCCGGCACGGCTACAAACTCGGCGCGCGGGCAGCCTTCTTCCACCGCATGCTGCCTGATCTGGTGGTCGAAATGGGCGCCGCCTACCCCGAACTGGCGCGCAACGAGGCGCGCGTCAGCGAGGTGCTGCGCCAGGAAGAGGGGCGTTTCTTCGAGACCATCGAGCACGGCATGAGCATCCTCGAAGGCGAGCTCGCCGCCATGCAGGGCGGGAGCGCAACCGTCTTCAACGGCAACACCGCCTTCAAGCTGCACGATACCTTCGGTTTTCCGCTCGATCTGACCGCTGACGTCTGCCGTGAACGCGGCGTCAGCGTCGATGTGGCCGCCTTTGACGCGGCGATGGCGCACCAGAAGGAACAGGCGCGCGCCGCCGGCAAGTTCAGGATGGCAGCGGCACTCGATTACCAGGGACCGGCGACGACCTTTCATGGTTACGAGGCAACCGAGTTCAACGGCAAGGTTCTGGCGCTGTACCGCGACGGCAGTCCGGTCGAGCAGCTCAGGGAAGGCGAACTCGGCGTCATCGTCCTGGACGAAACGCCGTTCTACGCCGAATCGGGCGGCCAGGTCGGCGATCGCGGCCTCCTGCAGGGCGGACAGGGGATTTTCGCGGTCGAGGACACGCAGAAGATCCAGGCCACCGTCTTTGGTCATCAGGGCGTCGTCAGGACCGGGCTGATCAGCGTTGGCGAGCAGGTTTCCGCCCGGGTGGACGGGCTGGCGCGCGCGCGCACCGTGCGCAACCACTCGGCGACGCACCTGATGCACAAGGCGCTGCGCGAGGTGCTCGGCGGCCATGTACAGCAGAAAGGCTCGCTGGTCGACGCCGAGAAAACGCGTTTCGACTTTGCGCACAACGCGCCGATGAGCGCCGACGAGATTCGTCGTGTCGAGACCATCGTCAATCACGAGATTCTTGCCAATGCCGCCGCCGAGGCACGCATCATGCCGATCGAGGAAGCGCAGCGCTCAGGGGCGATGATGCTCTTCGGCGAGAAGTACGGCGACGAAGTGCGGGTGCTGACGATCGGTTCGTCGAAGGAACTCTGCGGTGGCGTGCACGTCCGGCGCAGCGGCGACATCGGCCTGTTCAAGATCGTCGCTGAAACCGGCGTCGCCGCCGGCGTCCGCCGCGTCGAGGCGGTCACCGGTGACACCGCGCTGGCGCTCGTTCAGCAGCAGCAGGCGATGCTGGCCGATGCGGCGGCGGCGTTCAAGGTGCCGCTTGCCGAGGTGCCGGTCAAGCTCGCGCAGGTTCTCGACAATGTTCGCTCGCTGGAAAGGGATCTGGCCCGTCTCAAGGCGAAGCTCGCCTCGGCGCAAGGCGACGAGCTGCTCGCGCAGGCGGTCGAAGTCAAGGGTAGCAGGGTCGTCGCCGCGCTCATGGACGGCGCCGACGTCAACGCCTTGCGCTCGACCATCGACAAGTTGCGCGACAAGCTGCAGAGCGCCGCCGTCGTTCTGGCTTCGACCAATGACGGCAAGGTGACGCTGGTCGCCGGCGTCACCGCCGATCTGACCGGCAGGGTCAAGGCCGGCGAACTGGTGAACATGGTTGCCCGACAGCTTGGCGGCAAGGGCGGCGGTCGTGCGGACATGGCGCAGGCCGGCGGCAACGATGTGGCTGGAGTGCCGATGGCACTGGCGTCGGTGCGCGCCTGGGTAGAGCAACGCTTGTGACCCGGAACTGAAATGGCCGAATGGAGAACCGGATGAGTGCTCTTGTCATCGAGAATGTGAAAATCAGCGAACTTCCCGAGGCTTGGCGGAACAGGCTGGCGGTTCCCGAGAATGCCCGCCTCACCATTCGGATTGAGGAGCAAGCCGTCGGCGTGGCGGTAGAAGACGATCCACTGTTCGGGATGTGGCGCGACCGCGAGGATATGGCTGACGTGCAAGCTTATGTCGGCACGCTGCGTGCGCCGCGTTTCTGAGCAGCCGTGACCTTTCTGATTGACTCGGATGTGCTGATCTGGCTAACGAGAGGCCACGTCGGAGCCAAAGCCCGTCTTGACCTCATTCATCCTTGGCGGCTTTCCGTTGTGACCTACTTGGAACTGGCGCAAGGATGCCGCAGCAAGGATGAATTGCAGCGGCTCAAACGGGGGCTGGCGCAGCGGGATAGCGATGTGTTGCCGCTGACCCCGCCATCTCCAAACAGGCCACTACCTTGATCGACACCTACGCTCTATCCGGCGGCTTGCAGTTGGCCGATGCACTGATCGCAGCGACTGCCCTCGATCATGGCCTTACCCTGTTGACCGCCAACGCCAAACATTTTTCCATCATTGATGGACTGGATAGGGAACGGTTTGTTCCATGAATGCCAACCAGGGACGAAGCCCGGCGATGCAGCACTTTGCCAGTGACAACTACGCCGGCATTTGTCCGGAGGCGCTCGCCGCGCTACTGGCGGCCAACGATGGGCATGTCCGTTCGTATGGCGACGACGAGTGGACCTTGCGGGTGGCCGATCGTTTGCGCGAATTGTTCGAGACCGACTGCGACGTGTACTTCGTCTTCAACGGGACGGCGGCCAACTCGCTCGCGCTGGCGGCACTGTGCCAGCCTTACCACAGCGTGATCTGCCATCAACTGGCGCATGTTGACACCGACGAATGTGGGGCGCCGCAGTTCTTCTCCAATGGCGCCACGCTGTTGGCGGTGGCCGGCGAGCAGGGCAAGCTGACGCCGGAGGCGATTGTCGAAGTCGTGACCCGGCGCAGTGACATCCACTATCCCAAGCCGAAGGTGGTGACCCTGACACAGGCAACCGAGGTCGGCACCGTGTATCGTCCCGACGAACTGCGGGCGATCGCCGATACGGCACGCGCGCATGGCCTGCGCGTGCACATGGACGGCGCCCGCTTTGCCAATGCCGTCGCCGGTCTCGGTCTGAGTCCGGCGGAAGTGAGCTGGCGGGCCGGCGTCGATGTGCTGTGCTTCGGCGGCACCAAGATGGGCCTGCCGGTCGGCGAGGCCGTCGTCTTTTTCGACCGAAAGCTGTCGGACGATTTTTCCTATCGCTGCAAACAGGCCGGCCAACTGGCGTCGAAGATGCGCTTCCTTTCCGCTCCCTGGCTCGGCATCCTCGAAAACGGTGCCTGGTTGCGGCACGCCGCGCACGCCAATGCGATGGCGCGGCGTCTGGCGGCCGGTCTGGCTGAAGGCACCGGCCTGCCGGCGCTGTTCCCGGTGCAGGCCAACGGTGTCTTTGTGCGCCTGCCCGGCCGTATCGAGGCCGGCCTGCGCGCGCGCGGCTGGTTGTTCTACAACTTCATCGCCGCCGGCGGCGCGCGTTTCATGTGTGGCTGGGATACCGCGCCGGAGACCGTCGATCGTCTGCTCGCCGACATCCGCGAGTTGGCGGCGGAGTCCGCTTGAGCTCCTGGCGTTTCTGTCCGCTCTGCGGTGCCGGACTGGAGATGCGTGCGGTCGGCGGTCTGCCGCGGAGCCATTGCCGTGCCGACTGCGGTTTCGTTCATTGGGACAATCCGGCACCGGTGCTGGCGGCGCTGGTCGAATACCGGGAGCAGATCGTGCTGGCGCGCAACCACGCCTGGACGGCCGGCGCTTTCGGCCTGATCACGGGTTTTCTCGAGCGCGACGAAGCGCCGGCCGCCGGCGTTGCGCGCGAGGTCAAGGAAGAACTCGGCCTCGACGCCACGGCGGTGACGCTGATTGGCGTCTATCCGTTTGCGCGCAAACACGAAGTGATCATTGCCTACCATGTACTCGCTGAAGGCGAGATCCGGCTGAACGAGGAACTTGCCGAGATCCGGCTGATCGCCCCAGAAAAGCTCAAGGCCTGGGACTTTGGGACTGGCCTGGCGGTCAGCGACTGGCTGGCTCGGCGAGGGGTCGGATGAGCTACTCGCTGCCGCCGTTCAACCAGCGCAGCGCGATGCTCAGGCAGGTATTCAGGGTTTGATGGTCGAAGTGGCCGGGCAGGGTTGACAGCAGCCGGTCACAGCCCGGTGCATCGTCGTTGTCGAAGCTTTCGAGCAGGGCCAGGATGTTTCCGAGCAGACCGCCATGCTCGCAGAGCGCGTTGCGAACGTCACGTTCGACGGCAATCTGTTCGAGGATTTCCTCGATCGGCAGACCGAGCGCAACCGGCATCATCGACAGGATGCCGGTGATGAAAGCCAGTTCGCTCAAGTGTCGGTGATTGCCTTGCAGACCAGGCTCGATCAACAATTCCATCATCCGGCCGCGCAGGGCGGCCACTTGCAGCAGGGGTGAGCGGGAAGGGTCGGCCGCCTGGCCGGGGGGGGCCAGCAGCAGCAGCGACAGCCAGCGCTGCAACTGGCGGCGTCCGAACAGGGTAATCGCATGCCGCAGCGAGGTCACCGGCTGCGCGAGGCGGCTACCTCGACATCCGACCGTGTTGACCACCCGCAGCAGGTTGAGCGTCAGCGCGGGCTCGTGCTTGAAGGCATCCTCGATCAGCGCGGTCTCGACATCACGCCCGACGAGGTTGACCAGTTGAATCAGTGCCGCCTGCGAGGCCGAGAGGCGGCGACCACTGACGATTTCGGCCTGCGCGAAGTAGCGACCCTGAAATAGTTCAAAGCCGAGGCTGCGACAATGCTCCATCTGCTCGCTGCTGCCCACACCCTGCGCCAGCAGCGTGATCGGCAGCTTGCGCAGCGAGCCGGCGAGATCCCGGAGTTGGCTGGCGTCGGCAGCGTCAACATCGATCTTGATGACTCCGACCATCGGCAACAGCGGTCGACTGCGGTCGTCGATGCCTCGGTAGTCGGGCAGTGCCAGCGTATAGCCGCGTGCGCGCAGGCTCTGGCAACGCGTCAGTGTTGCCCTGTCGGCGGCGCCGTCGAGCAACAGTTCGAGGACCACGCCGGCCGGCGGCAGCAATTCGATCGCCTCCTGTTGCAGAAATTCGGTGTCGATGCCAATGAATGCACAACTGTGACCGAGCGCACTCTGCATGCCCAGTTCGGAATAGGCAGCGCATAGCGCGGCAGCCGCACCGGCGGGGGGCGCGGTCATCGCGGCGCTGCTTCCGAATGATAGCTGGTAGCCGGCGAGTTCCTGCTGCCGGTTGAGAATCGGCTGCCGGAACAGAAAGGCGTTCTTGAGCGATTGATGGTCTGTCATCGGGGCTTGCACGTCAGAACGGCAGCACCAGGCCGGGGCGGGTGGTATTGAGGACGCGGCGGAAATCACCCTGAATACGTTCCAAAGCTTCTTTGTCGTCGGCTTCGAAACGGAGCACGACCACCGGTGTGGTATTCGACGGCCGCGCCAGTCCGAAGCCATCCGCGTACTCGACGCGCAGGCCATCGATGGTGATGATCTCGCGTGCCCCCTCGAAGTGTGCCTGTCGCCGCAGTTCGTCGATCAGCGCCAGGGGCTCGCCTTCCTGCATGGCGATGTTCAGTTCCGGCGTTGAGCTGCTGTCGGGCAGCGCCTTCAGCACGGTGTTGGCATCGACTGCGCGGGCGAGGATCTCGAGCAGTCGGGCACCCGCGTAGAGGCCATCGTCGAAGCCGAACCAGCGTTCCTTGAAGAACATGTGGCCGCTCATTTCGCCGGCCAGCGGCGCACCGGTTTCCTTGAGTTTGGCTTTGACCAGCGCGTGTCCGGTTTTCCACATCAGCGGTTCGCCGCCATGCTGGCGAATCCATGGCGCCAGCCGGCGCGTGCATTTGACATCATAGATGATCGCCTGTCCTGGACAGCGGCCGAGCACGTCGGCGGCAAAGAGCATCAGTTGGCGATCGGGGTAGATGATCTCGCCATCGCAGGTGACGACGCCGAGGCGGTCACCATCGCCGTCGAAAGCGAGTCCAAGTTCGGCGCCGCTGCGGCCGAGCGCTTCGATGAGGTCCCGAAGGTTCTCGGGTTTCGACGGATCGGGGTGGTGGTTCGGGAAATGCCCATCCACCTCACAGAACAGTTCGACCAGCTCACATCCGAGTGCGCGAAAGAGCTGCGGGGCGATGCCTCCAGCGACGCCGTTGCCGCAGTCGATGACGATCTTCAGCGGGCGTGCCAGGCGAACGTCGCTGGTGATGCGCGCGAGGTAGGCAGGACGAACGTCGGCGCTGCGGGACTGGCCAGCCGCGTGGTGGAGCCGGCCGGCGTCGACGCGTTGCCGGATCTCCTGAATGGTTTCGCCGGCCAGGGTTTCACCGCCGATGACCATTTTCAGACCATTATAATCGGGCGGATTATGGCTGCCGGTGACGGCCACGCAGCTCTGGCAACCGAGTTCATGCGCCGCGAAGTAGACCACCGGCGTCGGCACGCAGCCGACGTCGATGCTGTCGATGCCGGCCATGCGGATGCCTTCCATCAGTGCCGCCGATAGTTCCGGTCCGGACAGGCGTCCATCACGGCCCACCGCAATCGCGCGTTGGCCACGCTCGACGGCCAGGGAACCGAGGCCATGGCCGATGCGCCGGACAATGTCCGCGGTCAGGGTCTTGCCGACGATACCGCGAATGTCGTAGGCCTTGAAGATTTCGGCGGGCAGGGGAGTAGGCATGTCAAACCTCATGCTGAAAATAGTCAAGAATGCGCTGTGGCAGCCAGTCGAGCCGTCCCGGCAGGGGACCGGTGACAAAACCCACATGACCCCCCTGACGCGGGAATTCAATCTGCACACTGGCCGCGACCTGGTGGACAGTGGGGAGCGTCTGTGCCGGCAGGAAGGGGTCATTCTGGGCATTGAGCAGCAGCGTTGGCAGCCGGATGCCGGGTAGCCAGGGTTTGCTCGATGCCCTTCGCCAATAGTCGTCGGCACCGGCAAAACCGTGCAGCGGCGCCGTGACGATCTCGTCGAATTCATGGAGGTTGCGGGCCGCGCGCATCCGCCGTTCGTCAAACAGGCCAGGATAGCGGCGCAGTTTGTCAGCTGCATGACGCTTGAGGGTGTACAGGAAGTGCCGGGTGTAGAGGCGGTTGAATCCGCTGGCCAGGGCGTGACCGCAAGCGGCGAGGTCGAGCGGTGCACTGATCGCGGCCGCCGCCCGCAGGGTATCGGTGGCAGCCTTCTCGCGTTCGCCGAGCCATTTCAGCAGGGCGTTGCCGCCCAGCGAAACGCCAACCGCGTAGCGTGGGTAACCTGGAAAAGATGCTTGCAGACGCCGCAGGATCCAGTCGATCTCGTCGCTGTCGCCGGAGTGGTAGGCGCGCGGCAGGCGATTGCTTTCGCCCGAACATCCCCGGAAATTCACCACCACGCCTGCCCAGCCAATGCCCGTGACAGCGTGCATCAGGGTGCTTGCGTAGTGACTGCCGGAACTGCCTTCCAGACCATGAAAAAGCACCAGCAAGGGGCGACCATCCAGGGTGGACGATGGCACCAGGTTCCAGTCGAGGTCGATGAAGTCACCATCCGGCGTCTCCCAGCGTTGCCGGTGGTAGGGCAGGGGGGTGGGTCGGATCAGCAGGGGGTAGAGGGTCTGGGCGTGGCCGCCTGGTAGCCAGCCTGGCGCACGGTAGGAACTCAATGCAGTGTCCGCGGCGTTTTCGTGCTGCCTTCGTCGGCGCTGTCGCTGTTCGCCAGGTTCCGGTCGGCTGCGGTCGATGAGTGGTGCGAAAGCAGGCGCCAGCCATTGGCACCGCGCTGGAAAACATTGGTCGCCAGCATCGGCCCGTGCGGTTTGCGCTCTTCACCGATGTAGAGCGTTTCGACGACATTGTGCACCGACAGGAGCATGCCGTTCCAGCGAATGCCGCGCGACAGGCGCACCATCAGGCGCGGGTTGTTGGCGAAAATGCTGCGCCAGCTTTCGCGGATCGCATCGGCACCGGTCAGGCGCTGGCCGGTCGGGTGAATGCAGACGATTTCTTCATCATCGGCCCAGACACTCATCAGGGCGACCAGGTCGGCACGTGCAATGGCCTCGTAGAAGGCTGTTTCGACGTCCTCCGGGGTGGCAAAAATGGTGATCATGCCAGGGCCTTGCTCAGGCAGGCATCGAGAACACGCTGCGGGTCGAGCTTGTTCAGGCAGTCGAGATGGCCCAGTGGACAACTGCGCTGGAAGCAGGGGCTGCAGTCGAGATGCAGGCTGATGACCTTCGCTCGAACCGAAAGCGGTGGGGTGAAGCCGGGTGATGAGGAGCCATAGAGGGCAACCAGCGGTCGATCAAGGGCGGCGGCAAGGTGCATCAGGCCCGAATCGTTGCAGACGACAAACTCTGCGGCAGCCAGCAGATCGATGGCCTGGGTCAGGGTGGTGGCACCACAGAGGTTGTGGGGCCGCCTGGTCAGGTCGGTACGGTTGATGATCTGGTCGGCGATCGCCCGGTCTTTCTGTGAACCGAGTAGCCAGACCGCGTAGCCCTGATCTGCCAGCACATTGGCGACGGCGGCGAAATGCTTTGCCGGCCAGCGCTTGGCCGGGCCATATTCGGCACCGGGGCAGAATATGGCCAGCTTTTCAGGCAGTGCGATGCCAAGCGACGCCAGTGTGGCGGCGCGTTGCAAACTGTCGGACTGCAGGCGTGGCCGCGGTAGCGGTCTTGGTAGTGCGGTTCCGGGCGCTTCGGCAAGTTGCGCGAAGCGTTCGACCATCAGCGGCAGTTGCGCCTTGTTCAGCGTGTGTCGGCGATTGATCAGCCCGTAGCGGCTTTCCCCCACGAAACCGATGCGCTCGGGAATATCGGCAAAAAACGGAATCAGTGCCGATTTGATCGAATTCGGCAGAATGTAGGCACGCTGGTAGCCGCACTTCGCCAATTGGTGAGCCAGTCGGTGCCGCGCTTTCAGAGAGAGATCGCCGTGTGCGAAGGGGCTATCGATGAGTCGCGTGATCTCGGGCATCCGTTCGAGAACCGGCGCAACCCAGCGGGGTGCCAGAGCGTCGATCTGCAGGCCGGGGTTTCGCTCATGCAGGCGCATGAACAGCGGCTGCGACAGCACCGTGTCGCCAATCCAGGATGGGGCGACGATGAGTGCTTTCATGAGCAGCTATGCAGCGGCCGATCAATGGTGCGCTTTCGGCCGCTCTCCCCTGAGGACATAGTGTGCGCTGCAGTAGGGACAAACGACCTCGCCGCTATGCGTGATATCGAGATAGACGCGCGGATGCCTTGCCCACAGTGGTGCATCCTTGCCCGGGCAGTGCAAGGGGAGTTCCTGGGCGGTGACCTCGATGGGGTTCTGCAGGGTTTTCTGAGACATGATGGCTACTTTGCAAGGTTGATTTGAAAGTCGCGTCAGCGACTCACGAATCTCCCCTACCCACTTGCGGGGGAGGGGTCGAGGGAGAGGGAAACGGTCATGACTTTCAAGATCGGGGGTACCTGGAAAAGTCATGACCGTTAAACGTAGGCGAGCCAGTCTGCATGCGCTGGCATGCGGCCATTCACGCAGTCGAAGAAGAGACTCTGGATGCGGGTGGTGATCGGGCCGCGGTGGCCAGCACCGATCTGACGATTGTCGAGTTCGCGGATCGGCGTCACCTCGGCAGCCGTGCCGGTAAAGAAGGCCTCGTCGGCGCAATACACCTCGTCGCGGGTGATCCGTTTTTCGATGACCGGGATGCCCAGCTCTTCGGCGAGCTGCAGGACCGAGGCGCGCGTGATGCCCTCGAGGCAGGAGGTCAGATCCGGGGTATACAGTTTGTCCTTCTTGACGATGAACACATTCTCGCCGGCACCCTCGGCCACATAGCCGTCGACGTCGAGCAGCAGGGCTTCGTCGTAACCATCGTGCGCCACCTCCTGGTGGGCAAGGATCGAGTTGGTGTAGGTCCCGACAGACTTCGAGCGGCACATGTTGATATTCACATGGTGGCGGGTGAACGACGAGGTCTTGACACGAATGCCCTTTTCCATTCCCTCGGCACCGAGGTAGGCACCCCACGGCCAGGCAGCGATGGCCACGTGCGTACTGACTGCAGTGGCCGCGATGCCCATCGC
Source organism: Candidatus Accumulibacter cognatus (assembly GCF_000584975.1). Taxonomy (NCBI): domain Bacteria; kingdom Pseudomonadati; phylum Pseudomonadota; class Betaproteobacteria; genus Candidatus Accumulibacter; species Candidatus Accumulibacter cognatus. The sequence continues at coordinate 13,839 of NZ_JDST02000054.1, forward strand.
CTCGGAGCCATAGAAGACGATCGGCCGCAGGTAGCAGGAGTCGAGCTGGTTGGCGCGCACCACTTCCTTCTGTGCTTCGAGCAGGGTTTCCTTGTCGTAAGGCATCTTCATCTGGAAGATATAGGCCGAGTTGAACAAACGGTCGGTATGTTCCTTGAGACGGAAGATGGCGGTGCCCTTTTCGGCCTTGTAGGCGCGGATGCCTTCAAAAACCCCCATGCCGTAATGTAGGGTATGCGTCAGCACATGCGTTGTGGCCTGGCGCCATGGCACCAGTTTGCCGTCGTACCAGATGAAGCCGTCGCGATCCGCCATCGACATGATGTGCTCTCCATTTGCCGGAAATCCTGAAGGGGAAATTCTAGCCGATTTCGCTCCCCGGTTGGCGGTAAAATGGCGTCTTTACTGCCCTGCAAGGCTTCTGCCATGGTCTGGAAACCCAACGTCACCGTCGCTGCGGTACTCGAACGTGATGGCCGCTTCCTGCTCGTCGAGGAGGAAACCGAATACGGAGTCTGTTACAACCAGCCGGCGGGCCACCTGGAATGCGGCGAGTCGCTGATCGATGCGGTGGTCCGCGAGACCCTTGAGGAAACGGCTTATACCCTGGCGCCGCAGTTCCTGATCGGGGTCTACAACTACCGTAACGAAACCAGGGACGTGAACTATCTGCGTTTTGCCTTCGGTGGCGAGATCACCGCACACGATTCCCGACGAGCACTCGACGAAGGTATCCTGGCGGCACACTGGCTGACGCTCGATGAAATCCGGGAACGCCAGGCGCAGCACCGCAGTCCGATGGTTCTCCTGTGCATCGAGGACTGGCTGATCGGCCGGCGCTATCCGCTCGAACTGTTGCACCAGTACACGTGCGCTGGCTGATGCCATTGATCCTGCTGGGCCTGGCTTCGGCGGTGTCGGCGGATTCGTTGAGCGTCTGCTACAACTATGGGTGTGTGGCCGAGGCCGACGTGAACTTCAGCGCCGGACAGCTGATGCAGGTGCGCGACCTGCTCGGCGTTGCCCGCAATGCCACCGAGGAGCGCGCCAGCTTGTCGCTGGCAATTGGCTGGATGCTGGGCTGGGCGGGCGAACAGACACCGATTTCGGCGGATCGCGGGGGCAACTTTGCCGATGATGGCGTCTTCGGGCGGATGGACTGCATCGATCACTCGACGACGACGACGCGCCTGCTGCGGCTGCTGGAAAGTCATCGCTGGCTGTCTTTCCACCGCGTTCTCGAGCCGGCGCGACGGGTGCTCTATCTGTTCGAATTCCATTATTCGGCGCAGATCGAGGAACTCGATCAGCTGGCGACAGAACCTGCTTCGACCGCGGAGCCAGCGCGTTATGTCGTGGATAGCTGGTTTCGCGACAACGGTCGCCCGGCAGTGGTGATGGCGCTGCCGGACTGGCTCGACGGCCAGGGTCTGGAAGAGAGTGGGGGGGTGGCGGTGGTCGCCGGCGGCCCTGGTGATGATCCGCCAGTCGAACACTAACGGTCTAACGGTCATGACTTTTCCAGGTACCCCCGATTATGAAAGTCATGACCGTTTCCCTCTCCCCCGACCCCTCTCCCCAAGTGGGGAGGGGAGATTCGTGAGTCGCTGACGCGACTTTCACATTGACAGGGTACGAAGATGAACAAGGGAAATACTGTCGTCGTTGGCTTGTCCGGTGGCGTTGATTCGTCGGTTGCCGCCTGGCTGCTCAAGCAGCAGGGATGGCATGTGGTCGGCCTGTTCATGAAGAACTGGGAGGATGACGATGGCGACGAATATTGCGCTTCGCGCCAGGACCTGATCGATGTGATCAGCGTTGCCGATACGCTCGGCATCGAGGTCGAAGTGCTGAACTTCGCGAGCGAATACAAGGAACGCGTGTTTGCGCACTTTCTGAAGGAATACCAGGCGGGCCGCACGCCGAATCCGGACGTGTTGTGCAACCCGGAGATCAAGTTCAGCGCTTTTCTCGAGTACGCGCTGGAGATTGGTGCGCAGCGTATCGCCACCGGCCATTACGCCGGCGTGCGCGAGTTCCAGGGCGCCTGGCAGTTGCTCAAGGCCGAGGATGGGACCAAGGACCAGAGCTATTTCCTGTACCGGCTCAATCAGCAGCAACTGGCGAAGACGTTGTTCCCCCTGGCCGGCCTGTACAAGCGGGACGTTCGCAAGATTGCCGAGGCGGCCGGTCTGCATGTCGCGCTGAAGAAGGATTCTACCGGTATCTGTTTTATCGGTGAGCGGCCGTTCAAGGATTTCCTGATGCGTTATCTGCCCAAAAGCCAGGGCGAGATCCGTTGCCTCGACGACGACCGGGTGCTTGGCGAACACGACGGGGTGGCCTACCACACGATCGGTCAGCGCAAGGGTTTGCACATCGGCGGTGTCAGGGGGGGCAAGACCGGCGACCACGGCGACCATGATGCCTGGTTCGTGGCCCGCAAGGATGTGGCCGAAAACATCCTCTATGTCGTGCAGGGGCATGACCATCCAGCGTTGCTGGCCGACGAAGTGAGCGCCTGGGATTTGTCCTGGGTGGCCGGTGAAGCACCGCATACACACTGGGTGTATACCGCTAAGACACGCTACCGGCAGGCCGATGCCGCCTGCGAGATTGAGCGGGTCGGCGCCGACGCCTGCCTGATCCGCTTCGCCGAGCCGCAGTGGGCGATCACGCCGGGGCAGTCGGTGGTGGTCTATGAAAGTCGCGTTTGTCTCGGGGGAGGGGTGATCGCCTGAGAGGTTGTGAAGAAATCGTCGCGAGCAGGCCGAGATGCAAGGCGCGAGGGAGCGAACGACGAGACATATCAAGTGGATAGGCGAGGAGTGAGCGACTGAGCAACGCAGCAGATCGGTCGCGCAGTAGATTTATTCACAACCGCTGGGCCGTGCCTCCGTGCAACGGAAAACATGGGGGCTGCCTGCCGATGCCATCCTGACAAGAGTCACAAAGGACTTCGACCAATCGCAGCCAAACGACATAGAGACGAAAAACTGGTAGACTGAAATCCGCCTCCCTTGGAAGACGAATCAACGAGGGGGACTGGGTCCGCGCTACATCCAATCATTCCATGGGCGGTCGTTCTACGCCCTGGCTGTGCAGGTGGGCGGGTGTTCATACTACAGGTCTTGTACGCCGGGGCCATGGATCCCGATGGCAGGCAAAGTCGATTTCAGCGAGATTGCATGGGAGTTGGATATGGCAACCATTTTCATCAGCAGCCTTCCCTTTCGAGCAGATGAAGCGTTTATCCGCAATCTGTTCAGCCCCTATGGTCGGGTCGTGTCGGTTGATCTGCATGCGGACTGGGTGAATCCGACCCATGAGCCTTATGCCTATGTCGATTTGGAAACGTCCGATCCAAAATTGGCGGTAGACGCCCTGGATGGCCAAAAATTTGGCCAGAACCATATCCGTGTCCATGAACGGGTTATCCTGCCGACTTCGGCTGTCAAGACCGTCTGACCTCGCTCTCGTCCCACAACTCATTCTTTCGGAGTGACCCCATGGCCAAGGATATCGACCAACAAATCCTCAATGACCTGCGCCAGTTCGATTTCGTTGCACAGAACATCTGGCCAAAATTGCGCGGCCTGTTCAAGCACTCGATCGCGGCACGTTGCAGCCAATGCGTCATTTCCTCACGCGTGCCCTATGTCACGCTGACCGATGGTGTCTGTAACCTGTGCCACGAGCACAACAAGTTGCGCGCCAACGACGAGGAGACCCTCTGGCAGAAGAAATACGTCGAACATCAGCGCAAGGAACTGGACCAGTTGCTGAGAAGTCATCAGGGCAAGGGCCGCGACCGTTATGACGCGTTGGTTCTGTTCAGTGGCGGCAAGGATAGCGTGTATATGCTGTCGCGCCTGCGCAAGGAATACCCCGGCCTCCGCGTTCTGCTGATGACCTGGGACAACGGCTTCTATTCCAAGTTGTCGCTGGATCGTTGCAAGGAAGTGGCTGCCAAAATGGACCTCGACCATATCGTCTACAAGCCGCGTTCGTCGGTTTACAAGACGCTTTACTGCTATACGCTGAAGAATGTCGAAATGAAGGGCAGCTATCAGACGGTCGACCGGCTCGATGGTACCCTGAATCAGATGCTGGGCTTCTATTTCGCCTACGACATGAATATTCCCCTGGTCCTGGCGGGTGTCGATTTCGCACAGGAACTGATCATGCAATTCCATTCGTATTATGTCATGCCGTTCGAGGACATGTGTTCGCGCACCCTGACTGACCGCATGGAGCGCCGGTCGGGTTTCAAGATTGCCGACATTTTTACCGAGGAAGACCAGAAACTGTTCTGGGACGGCACCGGCAAGGACCCCGATCGTGTTCCGCATTACGTGCTTCCCTTCGTTGCCTGGCGTCCCGACAAGGCGGCCATTCTGGGCGAACTCGAGCGGGAAAGCCTGATGCCGGAACGTGATTCCTCACCCATCCTGACCAATAATCAGGTGCTGTCGATCATGACCGCCATCGACATCAAGACGATCGGCTATTGCAGTTTCGAACCGGAGTTCGCCGAGATGATCCGGTTCCGGGAAAACGATCCGGTTTATTGGCGCAACGCCTTCGAGATGGCCGAGTTCGGTGCTCGCAACAAGGTATTCCTGCAACGTACGGTGACCAAAGTGCTGGGCAAGCTTGGCCTGACCTTTCAGGAGGTGGGACTCGAGGCTTAGTGTGAAAGTCGAGGGTGCTTGAGCCTGGTCAGACGTTCTGGCGCAGCGCGTCCACGACCGGAATGCGGGTCACGCGCCGTGCCGGGAAGATCGAGGCGCTCACGGTGGCGACCAGGCCGATGGTGAAGGCAAGCACGAGTTCTTGCGGTACGACCTGGATCTGCGCCATGTAGCCGACCTCGCTGCTTGGCGGGGGGGGCATGGGAATGCCGATGGCCGAGATCACCCAGGCCAGGACGACGCCGATCAGCAAGCCCGTGCTGCTGCCGATCACCCCGATCAGAACGTTCTCGGTGATCACCAGCCGGAATACGTCGATCCGGCGATTGCCCAGCGCCATCATGGTGCCGAATTCTCCGACGCGCTCGAAAGCGCTCATGTTGACGCTGTTGGCGACGCCGAGCAAGACCATGATCAGGACGATCAGGCGCAGCACGCCGAACTGCCGGTCGTAGAGGGTGACGGTCTTGTCGTAGAAATCGGTCAACTCGTTCCATTTCTTGATTTCGAACTTCTCGGCGTCGAGTTGCCGCGCGAGCAGCCCGGCGACCCGCACCGTATCGAGGGAATCCTTGAGCGAGACGACCAGGGTATTGATGCCTCGGGCATTGAGGAGTTCCTGGGCATCGGCCAGGGGAATGCGGACCGCACGCCCGTCGTAATCCCGGGAAAAGCTCCTGAACGTTCCGACGACTTCGAACTCGAGCGTGTTCAAGGCTCCGCCCGAAGTGCTCACCAGAACGATCACCCGGTCCCCGACTCCCACCTTGAACGCGTCGGCCAGGCCCTTTCCAACGATGATCTTGTACTGGTCCTGATCGTTGAGCGCGCGCCCCGATTCGATGCGGATGAACGTGCCCAGTTTACTCTCCCGGTTCGGCTCGATGCCTTCGCCGATGATTGAACGGTCGGTACGACCGGCGCTGAGCAGGCCCGAGAAGCTGACCCTGGCCATGACGTCAGCCACCTGCGGCAGCCTGGCGATCTGCCGTCGCAGCGGCTCAGGATCGTCGATCATGAATCTGTCCGGCGCCCGTGCGCCTTTTTCGAAGAACCCCTGCGCGTTGATCTGGAGGTGACCGAACTGCGAGTGAATCACTGCCTCGCGCAGCTGAATGAACATGTCCTCGATGAATCCGCCGGAAAGAACGAGGCTGATGACGCCGAAAAGGACTGCACCGAACGTCATTCCCGTACGCAGCTTGTGCCCGAGAAGATTACGGAGAGCAAGTTTGATCACTGCCTGGTCCTGATTTTGTGGGAATAGTTCAGCGGTTGAAGCGCAACGCGTCGACGATGACCATCCCCGAAGCGGTTCGTGCCGGAATGATGCTGGCGATCAGCGTCGATCCCACTGCCAGCAGAAATGCCTCGACGGCAAGCCGGCCGGTGACCATGACCTCACCCATGAATCCCCAGGACTGTCCTGGTGGCGGAGGCATGGGGATGCCGATGTAGGAGATCACCCAGGCCAGCAGGGTTCCCAATGCCAGACCCAGGAGACCGCCGACGATACCGAGCACAGCACCCTCCACGACGATCATGCGCAGGAGGTCGCGACGGGTCAGTCCGAGAGCCATGATGGTGCCGATCTCGCCCGTCCGCTCCATGACGCTCATCATCATGGTGTTGAAAATGCTCAACACGATGATCACGGCGATGATGACTCTCATCACACCCGCCTGTTTGGCGAGGAGGGACACCGCCTTGACATGGAAATCGGCCAGTTCGATCCATTCGGTAAATACCAGATTCTCGTTCGCAAAGCGCTGGCGCAGGGTCCTCAAGGTGAGACCTGCCTGCTCGGTCTCCGCCAGCAACAATGCCCAGGTGTGGGCACCATCGACTTTCAGCAGTTTTTGTGCGGTCGCCAGCGGTACCCTCAGCGCGACATCGTCGTACGCTTTCGACATCGTCGCAAAAAAACCTCGTACCCGGCACTCGACCGCATTGATGCTCCCTGTGGCCGTATTCGCCATCAGGACGACCGTATCCCCGATGTCGATACCCAGGTTGGCGGCGAGGCCCAGGCCGAGGATGATTCCGTTCGGGTCATTGGCCGACAGGTTGGCGCCCTTGGGAATCCGTAGTGAACTGCTCAGGACCTGCTCCTTGTCCGGTTCGACTCCCTCGGCAATGAAAGAGATGGTTTCGTCGCCTTTGCTCACCAGGCCGCTGAACGCCAGTCGTCTGCCGAGAACACGCAGTTCGGGGAGTCGTTCGATGGTGTTCTGTACGGGCGAACTTTTTGGCAGGAGGTAGCCAAACGGGTCCGCCGTTCCCTCTTCGAAGTACCCCTTTCGGGTCACCTGAATATGGCCATACTGGGAAGTAATGGTGGTTTCCCGATGCTTGAACATGATCCAGTCGATGAAACCGTTCGCGACGATCAGGGCGGCCACCCCGAAGGCGATGGCCGCGAGCGCAAACGCGGAGCGCCGTCGTTGTCGGGCGATGTTTCGGGCAGCCAGGAAAGCGTCGGTCAGCACCTTGGGAATTATACACTCCGATTGACGCCGCTTGATCGCGGCTCATATACTTCCTGCTCCATGACCTACAGCTCCATGGCTGGTTTTCCTACCCTCCTGGCCTTTCATCGATGAACCGAAAGTCACGTGGCTGACGACACCGCCAGTCCCCTCGTCAGTGCCTTCGATCCGCGCAGCGACCTGTCCGCTGCGCTTCGCGAGTGGCGGGAGCTGCTTGGCGAGGCCAATGTCCTGTCCGATGCCGGGACGCGGGACCATTATGCCCGCAGCACCTCGTCGTTCAGCCGGCGCCCTGCCGCCATCCTGAAACCGGGAACGCGGGACGAGGTCGTGGAAGTCGTGAGCATCGCACGCCGCTGCAGAACCCCGCTCTATCCGATCAGCACCGGCCAGAACTGGGGCTACGGCGATGCCTGCGCGGTATACGACGGGCAGGTCATTGTCGACCTCGGCCGGCTGAACCGGATCGTGCAGGTCGACAGCGAACTGGGTTACGCGGTCATCGAGCCCGGTGTGACCCAGCGGCAGCTTGCCCGCCACCTGGCCGAGCAAAACGTGCCGTTCTGGATCGATTGCACGGGCGCGGGACCGAATTCGAGCCTGATCGGCAACATCGTCGAGCGCGGCTTCGGGCACAGTCCCTACGGCAACCGCTTCCAGACGATCTCGGGAATGGAGGTCGTCCTCGGCACGGGAGATGTGCTGCGTACCGGCTTCGGGCAGTACCCGCAGGCCAGGACCACGCATCTGTACCCGTACGGCATCGGTCCTTACCTCGACGGACTCTTCACCCAGTCGAACTTCGGCATCGTCACCCGGCTCGGGCTATGGCTGCAGCCGATCCCGGAGTCTTTCTGTCCGTACATCGTGCTCTTTGCAGAAGACAAGGACCTCCTCGACGCCATTCCGCAGTTGCAGAAACTCCGGCTGAACCGGATTCTGCAGAGCGTTCCGCACATCGGCAATGACCTCCGGGCATTGGCCTCCGACGCCCCGTTCCCGCGCGACCGATTACCCGGACACGCGCGCCTGACTCCGGAAGTGAGGGCACTGCTGCGGAAAAAAGCGGGTATCGGTGCGTGGTCGATGTCAGGGGCGTTCTACGGAAGTTCACGGCAGGTGGCACTGCACAAGAAACTGCTCAAGGCGGCCCTGGCCGGGGTGAACGCCAAGGTGATCTTTCTCCCGCCCCGTATCCTGGCGGCGGGGCAGTGGTTCGCACGCCACTTCGGTCATCTCGCGCCTTTCCACGGACTGGAAAAGAAGATCCGGATCGGGGCGGCGCTTGCCGGCATGCACAGCGGCCAACCCACCGGCGCCTTCCTCCGGGGTTGCTATTGGCGCCACCAGGCGGGCGTGCCGGCGGACTTCTCCGACGATACCGATCTCGCGCGGGAGCGGATCGGCATCATGTGGATGGCGCCGATCATCCCCTTCCGACGGGAGGATCTCGCCCAGCTCAACCAGGAGATGGACGCGCTTTTCGGGCGCTTCGACTTCGACTGCCATGTCACCGTCAACATGATCAACGAGCGTGCGCTGGCGGCTGTCTACACGATCGAATACGATGCGGAGGATGAAGCGGAGACCCGGCGGGGAATCGAGTGTTATGAGGCCGGGGTGCATCGGCTGTTCGAACTGGGCTACCCCTTGTATCGTGCCTCGGTGCGCGGGATGCGGTTGCTAGCATCGCAACGGGAAGCGGGTTCCTGCGACGCGGTCGAACGGTTGAAGCGGGCGTTTGATCCGGGCGCCATCATTGCGCCCGGGCGCTACGATGGGCTGAAAGCAGGGCGCGACTAGCGACGGCGAGGCCGCCCGACGGGTGGCCGCAGGAAGAAAAAACGGCCTCCCGAAGGAGGCCGTTTTGATTGCTACCGGGCAGGGCAGTCGAAGGGGTTTACCCTCACGCCTTCGTCGAGCGGCGGCGCAGACCGACCAGGCCGACCAGGCCCGCGCCGAGCAGCGCGAGCGAACCCGGTTCCGGTACCCGTTGAGGACGGACGAAGAAGTCGGCATCGGTCACAAAGCCGCAGGTCACGTGGGCACCAGAAAGATTGGTGCACTGGGGTGCGCCAGCCACATTCCCGAATTTACCTTCATTCCCATCTCCGACCATCCCGCGGAAGGCGCCGTTGGAAATGCCGACCTGGGTAGTGTGGAACCCGGTCAACGTGTCCAGGGTCAGCACACTGTCTGTGTAAACGAAGTTGGTGTTGTTATACAGAACATCCAGGCCGCCGCCGAAATTACCGAATTGCACCGAAGTGGGAGCCAAGGTAAAGGCGGCGTTCGAGGAGCCCACCCCAAAAGCAGCAACCACGTCTGCGGTCAGATACGTATCTCCGGCAGTCCCAAGGCCGGTCGCTACACGAAGCGTTCCCTCGGACGTCACCATGCTGATCATATCCAGCATTCCCGGTCCCGTGGGGGCGTTGATGAGATTCTGGGAGAAGGGTACTGCACGGTCATAGACGCAGACCAGCGCGCCGACGCAGTTGGCGTTCCCCGTGAGGTCGGCCATCGTGTAGCCAGCTACCGTGGTTTCTCCCAGGTGCACATACTGGCGCCCGCCGTTCGGGGTAAAACTGGTAATCTGGTTGGAGATGATCCCATAGACTTGGTTGTTCGAGGGCGCTCCCGAGGGCAGGAAATTGTCGATACGGACGACGCCGATGAACACGTCGCCGATACTGATCAGACCGTCGAGATTTGCATCAATATAGGCTTCACGGTCCTGATCCTCCAGCGTGTTCAGCAAGCCGTTGGTAAGGCCGCTGTTGATCGTTGCCGCTCCAGCCGACGCGGCCAGACCGAAGCTCAACGCAATGGCTGCTCCGATCTTGCGCACCTGGGATGGCAGACGGCTCCCCTGGGTGCTTTTGGTGACTTGACTCATGGTGTGTTCCTTTCAACAATGCAGATTGAGATTAGTGCGCGTACCCCCCAGGTTCAATCAATAGCGAGGTTTCGCTGCCAATCAATAAGCAGAAACCGTGCCAGAAAATATTAATCATTTTTTTTCAAATAGTTGAGAGAATTTTTCAGATCAGTGGGAAGCGTGTGTGTAAAATATCCCGACACTTGCCACGAACGAACTGGTCCTCGTCTTACCGCTGATCAGATTTGACCATGCCCACCAATTCGACCCCCCTCGGCACACGACTCGGCTTGCAAGCTCCTGTTCTCGCGCGCCCAGGTCGTGGAGGATCTGCTGCGGGGTTTTGTCGGCGAAGACTGGGTCGAAGACCTCTGGACTTCAGCGCGCTGGAAAAAGTGGGCGGCAGCTATGTCACCGACGATCTGCGAGACCGCGTGGACGACCTGATCTGGCGTGTCCGCCGGCGGGGTGAGTGGCTCTACGTGTACCTGCTGCTCGAATTCCAGAGCACCGTAGACCCCTGGATGGCCCTGCGGATCCTGGTCTACACGGGCTTGCTCTTTCCGGACCGGATCAAGAGCGGCGAAGTTCGGCCCGGCCAGAAACTCCCGGCCGTCTTTCCCCTGCTCCTCTACCATGGGCGCAGTCGCTGGACGGCCGCGCGTGACGTCAGCGAACTCATCGAGTGGCTGCCCGGCAGCCTCAAGCGCTATCATCCGGCCCAGCGCTACTTCCTGCTGGAAGAAGCCGCGGTGAGTGAAGCGGATCTGAGCGACCCGCAAAACCCGGTCGTCAACATCATTCGCCTCGAACGGAGCGCCGTCCCGGCGGATGTCCGGCGCGCCGTATCGCAATCGCTGAAGTCCCTACCAGGACCGGCCTCTGCCAGCCTCAGACGTGCCTTCGTGGTCTGGATCAACCGCATCGTCCTCCGACGGCTGATGCCCGGACAGGAGGTACCCGAAGTGAACGAACTACAGGAGATCGACACCATGCTTGCCGAAACCGTTGCAGGATGGACCCAACAGTGGAAAGAGGAGGGTTTGCAGGAAGGTTTGCAGCAAGGCCGAAAGGAAGACCGAAAGGAAGGTGAAAGCGCCTTGTTGCTGAAGCTGCTCGAACGTCGTTTTGGCCCCTTGCCCAACTGGGTGAACGAGCGCCTTGGGCAGGCAACCTCCGAGCAACTGGAGACCGGGGGCCTCGACCTGCTGGATGCCGCCGGACTCGACGAGGTGTTCAAGGCACACTGATCGGCTTCCCTCAAAGAAGCTGTCCAGAAACTCCAGACTCTGCTGTACCGAGGCGCATCATTTTGTGGCCTTGCTCAAGCGCTGGATCATTGAACGGACCTTTGCCCGGCTCGGGTGGTCACGTCACCTTTCCAAGGATGACGAGTGGCGCCTGGGTACTGCCGAAACCAGGGTCCGCCGCTGCTGCTCACCGGATGCTCCGGCGGCTGGCCGGCTTGGTTCATGGACAGCTTCTTAGGTGATTTCCTCATTT
>NZ_JDST02000055.1:0-27749 GCF_000584975.1 Candidatus Accumulibacter cognatus
TTGTTACCTATTTCAGTATATATCGAGTCGCTGCCGGGACGTCGCATGAGCGAGCATCGGCCGGCGGACGTGACTGGCTACCTGGCCGATCTCGGCAGACTAGGCAGAATGCAGGACTGGCAGTTCCGGCAGGCGGTCGATGCTTTACAAAAACTCTTCGAACTGGTCGGAGTGTCCTGGCTGCGCGAGGTGGATTGGCGGTATTGGCGGGAATCGGCTCGATCGCTGCCCACCGATCATCCGACCCTTGCCCGTTCGCTGCCCCTTGGGGATGGGGCTGCCGCGGACGCCAGTCACGCGCCGGGAGATGGAACGGGGGTTGGTGCGGGTTGCGCAGTGATCGAGCGTCTGGTGGCGGTCATCCGCCAGCGGAATTATTCGATTCGTACCGAGGAGGCGTATCGCTCCTGGACGCTACGGTTCCTGACCTTTATCGGCGGCCGTGATCCGGGGGAGGCCGGCGCGACGGAGGTCGCCGCCTTTCTGGAGACCTTGGCGGTGCAGGGGAATGTGGCGGCCAGCACGCAGAATCAGGCCCTGAACGCTTTGGTGTTCCTGTATGGGCAGGTGCTGGAGCGGCCCTTGGGCGACATGGGGACGTTTCAGCGGGCCAGGCGTCCGCGGCACTTGCCCGTGGTGTTGACGCCGGGCGAGGTGGGCCGGTTGTTGGAGAATCTCGAGGGGACTTATCATCTGATGGCATCGCTGCTGTATGGCACGGGGATGCGGTTGATGGAGTGTCTGCGGCTGCGGGTGAAAGATGTGGATTTCGACTATCGGCAGATCGTGGTGCGGGACGGGAAGGCGCAGAAGGATCGGGTGGTGCCCTTGCCCGATCTGCTGATCGATCCCCTGCGGGCGCACCTGGAACGGGTCAGGGCGCTGCACGAAGCCGATGTGCAAGCGGGTCATGGGGAGGTCTATCTGCCGTTCGCGCTGGCCAACAAGTATCCGGGCGCGCCCAGGGAGTGGGGGTGGCAATACCTCTTGCCGAGCGGCAGGCTATCGGCGGACCCCCGCGGCGGGGTGACGCGGCGCCACCATTTGCATGAGAACAGCTTGCAGAAGGCCGTGAAGCAGGCCGCCATCCGCGCCCACCTGACGAAGCCGGTGAACTGCCATGCGCTGCGGCACAGCTTCGCCACGCATCTGTTGGCGTCGGGGTACGACATTCGCACCGTGCAGGAACTGTTGGGCCATGCCGATGTGTCCACCACCATGATCTACACGCACGTGCTCAACCGCGGTGGCAAGGGGGTGCAAAGCCCCCTGGATGCGTTGTAGATCGCCGCCTGGAGTCGCGCGGAGGTCAGTCGCGCGTAGGGGCACGTCTTGCAACTCAGCATGATCGCCGCTACCCCGATCACCCCTAGCCCTACCGCTACCGATTCGGTAGCCAGCTTTCATCGAGGACTTCCGTAGCCATTGCCCAAGGGCAATGGCGTGGAAGCTTGTCTATCCCGATTCCCGTCTCGGCACTGGCCAGATCGCAGGCATCGCCCCAGGCGTCGGCCCACCAGTCCGGGTCATTGAGGCAGTGACGCAGACTCGGGGTCTTGTTCAGGTGGCGAGCCATTCTCTGTCGCTGATTGCTGATCGTCACTTCCCAACTGGCGCCCCGGCGCTCAGGCTGGTGCTGCCACTTGAGAAGATGGGAGAGCAGGACCGCCATGCGGGTGGCCAGCTCGCGCTGTTCGCTCTTGCCCACGTCTTCAATCTCCTCGGCGATATGTTCCCGGTCCAGCAGATCGAAACGCCCGGCACGAATCAGCCGGGCCTGCTCGCTGGCCCAGGCCACCACGTCCGTTTCGTAGTCAGTCCCCACGGCGACCTCCACATCACGAGAAACCAGGAAACGCAGCGAGCGCTGCGGTCCAGTTTTGCAATCCAGCAGCCAGCATCCTCCCTGCCGTCAAGCAGCGCTGCATCCATCTCAAGATCAACAGGTCCGGCTCAAACCTGCCCAGGCAGCAGATTACGAAAGGGATACGATTCCATTGAGTTCGCTCATCTCGGAGGATTCCCTTCCCGCGGCGGAGTAAGGCAACAGGGCAGGATGGACCTCCCTCGCCGCCAAAGTATTTCCGAAACCCGCATCCAACGTCAAGCGCAAACATCCCTTCCGGTTCATCGAAAGAAGGACGCCGCCGAACTGCGCGTGCGGCGGCGTCGTACCACCGGAAATCGCTTCGCCTACCGCTTCTTCACCGCCGGCAGGTCGGTGCAGACGCCCTCATAGACCTCGGCCGCCATGCCGACCGACTCGCCCAGCGTCGGGTGCGGGTGGATGGTGTGGCCGATGTCGGTGGCGTCGCAACCCATTTCGATTGCCAGACAGACTTCGCCGATCAGGTCGCCGGCGTCGGTGCCGACGATGCTGCCGCCGATGATGCGATGCGTTTTCTCGTCGAAAATCAGCTTGGTAAATCCTTCTTCCCGGCCATTGGCCAGCGCACGCCCCGACGCCGCCCAGGGGAAGACGCTCTTGCCGTAGGTGATCCCTTCGGCTTTGCACTGCTCTTCGGTCTTGCCGGCCCAAGCGATTTCCGGGTCGGTATAGGCCACCGACGGGATCTGCAGGGCGTCGAAGCAGCGTTTGCCGCCGTTTGCGGCTTCGGCGGCGACATGTGCTTCATGCACGCCCTTGTGCGCCAGCATCGGCTGACCGACGATGTCGCCGACGGCGTAGATGTGCGGCACGTTGGTTCGCAATTGCGGATCGACGGGGATGAAGCCGCGCTCATTGACGGCGACACCGGCTTTCTCGGCGGCGAGCTTCTTGCCGTTCGGCGAGCGGCCGACGGCGACCAGCACGAGGTCGAAGCAGGCCTTCTCGCCGTTGCTGTAGGTCACCTCGATACCTTCGGCAGTGGCCGTGGCGGCAACCACTCCGGTGTTGAGCAGGATGCGGTCGAAGCGATGGGCGTTTTTCTTCTCCCAGACCTTGACGAGATCGCGGTCGGCGCCGGGCATCAGCACCGCGCCGAGTTCGACGACGGTGATGCGCGAACCGAGCGCCGAGTAGACGCTGGCCATTTCGAGACCGATGATGCCGCCGCCGACGACCAGCATGCGCTGCGGAATCTGCCGCAGTTCGAGGGCGCCGGTCGAGTCGACGACGCGCGGGTCGTCCTTGGGCATGAACGGCAGCGCGATCGGTTGCGAGCCGGCGGCGATGATCGCTTTCCGGAACCGGATCAGCTGGCTGCCGCCGCCGGCCAATGCCACTTCGAGGTGGTGCGCGTCGACGAACTGGCCGACTCCCTGCACGACTTCGACCTTGCGTCCCTTGGCCATGCCGGCGAGGCCGCCGGTCAGCTTGCCGACGACCTGGTCCTTGCGCGCGCGCAGCCGGTCGAGGTCGATGATCGGCGCGCCGAAACTGACGCCGCAGTCGGCCATGTGCTGCGCTTCGTCCATGACGCCGGTGATGTGCAGCAGCGCCTTGGACGGGATGCAGCCGACGTTGAGGCAGACGCCGCCGAGCGTCGGATAGCGCTCGACAAGGACGGTCTGCATGCCGAGGTCGGCGCTGCGGAAAGCCGCCGAGTAGCCACCGGGGCCGGCGCCGAGGACGAGCATTTCGCACTCGAGGTCGGCGCTGCCGGTGATCGGCGGCGCGGCTTGCGGCGCAGGAGCGACGCTGGCCGCTGGCGACGCCGCGGCGCGGGTTGCCGGTGCGGCCTCCTGCGCCGCGTCGGCGGTCTCGATCAGGGCCACCACCGACCCTTCCGAGATCCGCTCACCCAGGCTGACTTTCACCTCCTTGACGACGCCGGCAACGCTGCTCGGCACGTCCATCGTCGCCTTGTCGGATTCGAGGGTGATCAGCGCATCGTCGACCTGGACGGTATCTCCGGTGTTGACGCAGATGTCGATCACCGGCACGTCGTGGTAGTCGCCGATGTCGGGCACTTTCACTTCAATGATCTGGCTCATGATTTTTCTCCGGATCAGAGCAGCACGCGCCGCATGTCGGCAAGGAGTTGCGCGACAAAGACGTTGAAGCGGGTGGCCAGAGCGCCGTCGATGACGCGGTGGTCGGCGGTCAGCGACATCGGCAGGATCAGCCGCGGCGCAAACTCGCGGCCATTCCAGACCGGTTTCATCACCGACCGGTTGACGCCGAGGATGGCGACTTCCGGGGCGTTGATGATCGGCGAGAAATAGGTGCCGCCGATGCCGCCGAGGCTGGAAATGGTGAAGCAGGCACCGGACATTTCGCCGGGTGTCAGCTTGCCGTCGCGCGCCTTTTTGGCGAGTTCGCCGCTTTCGACAGCGAGCTGCGCGACCGATTTCTGATCGGCGTTCTTGATCACGGGAACGACCAGGCCATTCGGCGTGTCGGCGGCGAAGGCAATATGGCAATACTGCTTGAGCACCAGATTGTCGCCGTCGAGCGAGCTGTTGAATTCGGGGAATTTTTTCAGCGCGACGGTGCAGGCCTTGATCAGGAAGGCGAGCATGGTGATCTTCAGGCCCGATTTCACGTTCTCCTGGTTCATCGCCACGCGAAAGGCTTCGAGATCGGTGATGTCGGCGTCCTCGTGGTAGGTCACCGCCGGGATCATCACCCAGTTGCGCGCCAGGTTCTGCGCGGAGATTTTCTTGATTCGTGCCAGCGGCCTGACTTCGATTGCTCCAAACTTGGCGAAGTCGACCTTCGGCCAGGGCAGCAGGTCGAGGCCAGCGCCGAGCGAAGGCGCGGCGGCAGGCGCCGGGGCGGCCGTCATGACCCCCTTGACGTAGGCCGTGACGTCTTCCTTGAGGATGCGGCCTTTCGCTCCGCTGGCCGGGACCCTGGCGAGATCGACGCCGAGTTCGCGCGCCAGCAGGCGTACCGACGGGCTGGCGTGGGCGCGGGCGCCGAGCGCGAGGCCGGCGACCGGCGGCGCTGCCGGCGACGCCGGCGCCGGGGTCGGCACGCCACGGTCAGTGCCGCTACCCGGTACTGCGACCTCGACGGGGAGGCCGCCACTCGCCGCTGGTGCTGCGCTGGCCACGGTGGCGGCCGCCGGGGGAGCCGTGTCGGCGGCAGCCGGCACGGCGTCGCCCGCGGCAGACGCTTCGATGATGGCGACCACGGCGCCTTCGGACAGCTTCTCGCCGAGCTGAACGCGCACTTCCCTGACCACGCCGGCCACCGTCGATGGCACATCCATGGTCGCCTTGTCGGATTCCAGGGTTACCAGCGCATCATCCAGCTTGACCAGGTCGCCGGGCAGAACACAGATGTCGATGACCGGCACGTCGGTGTAATCACCGATGTCCGGGACTTTCACTTCGATCAATTGGCTCATCAGGGGCCTCCCTTAAACCGTCATCGGGTTGGGTTTGTTCACGTCGATGCCGTACCGGGCAATCGCTTCGGCAACCTTGCCGCGCTCGATCGTGCCATCGTCGGCAAGGGCTTTGAGCGCGGCAAGGGTGACCCAGCGACGGTCGACCTCGAAAAAGTGCCGCAACTTCGCGCGCGTGTCCGAGCGGCCGAAACCGTCGGTGCCGAGCGTCACGTAGCGACGGTTGAGGAAGGGCCGAATCTGCTCGGCGAACAGGCGCACGTAATCGGTCGCGGCAATGATCGGGCCGCGGGTATCGCCCAGGCAGGCCTCGACATGCGACACCTGTGGCCTGGCCAGCGGGTTGAGCAGGTTCGCGCGTTGCACGGCGTTGCCGTTGCGCGCCAGTTCGGTGAAGCTCGGGCAAGCCCAGAGGTCGGCATCGACTCCCCAGTCGTTCTTGAGCAGCTCGGCGGCGGCAATGACTTCGCGGAAGATCGTTCCCGATCCCAGCAGTTGCACGCGTGGCGCCGCCGGATTGCTGTCCGACGACTGACCGCGGCGCAGCAGGTACATGCCTTTGAGAATGTCGGCCTCGGCACCCGCGGGCATTTCGGGATGTTCGTAGTTCTCGTTCATCACCGTCAGGTAGTAGAAGATGTCCTCCTGCTCCTGGTACATGCGGCGCATGCCTTCGCGCATGATCACCGCGACCTCGAACGAGAAGGTCGGGTCGTAGCTGAGACAGTTCGGAATCAGGCCCGAGAGGATCAGCGAATGGCCGTCTTCGTGCTGCAGGCCTTCGCCGTTCAGCGTCGTGCGACCGGCGGTGCCGCCGATCAGGAAACCGCGGGCACGCTGGTCTCCAGCCGCCCAGCACAGATCCAGGGTGCGCTGGAAACCGAACATCGAGTAGCAGATGTAGAAGGGAATCATCTGCACGCCATGTACCGAGTACGACGTCGCGGCAGCGATCCAGTCGCTCATCGCGCCGGCCTCGTTGATCCCTTCCTGCAACACCTGCCCGTCTTTCGACTCCTTGTAGAACATCAACTGGTCATGGTCTTCGGGAACGTATTTCTGCCCTTCCTGGTTCCAGATGCCGATCTGGCGGAAGAGGCCTTCCATGCCGAAAGTCCGGGACTCGTCGGGGACGATCGGGACGACGTGCCGGCCCACTTTCTTGTCCTTGAGCAGGATGTTGAGAAAACGGACGATGGCCATCGTCGTGGACACTTCGCGACCCTCGCCGGAGGCCTTGAGCAGCGTCTCGAAAGCCGATAATTCGGGGACTTCCAGCGGTTCCGCCTGGCGCCGGCGCTTTGGCAGATAACCGCCGAGGTCCATTCGCCGCTGCCGCATGTAGGTCAGTTCGGGCGAACCTTCGGCAAACTTCAGGTACGGCAGTGCCTTGATCTGGTCGTCCGGCACCGGCAGATTGAAACGGTCGCGGAAACGCCTGATCGCGTCGTAATCGAGTTTCTTCTGCTGATGCGAGATATTCATCCCCTCGCCGGCCTGGCCCATGCCATAGCCCTTGATCGTCTTGGCCAGGATCAGCGTCGGCTGCCCCTTGTGCTCGACGGCGCTCTTGTAGGCGCTGAAGATCTTGAAGATGTCGTGGCCACCCCGGTTCAACCCCCAGACCTGATCGTCGGTCCAGTCGGCGACGAGTTCCTTGAGTTCCGGGGTGTTGAAGAAGTGCTCGCGGACATAGGCACCGTCCTTGGCCTTGAAAGTCTGGTACTCGCCGTCCACCGCCTCCATCATCCGCTGCTTGAGAATGCCCTTCTTGTCGCGGAGGAACAGCGCGTCCCACTGGGTTCCCCAGATCAGCTTGATGACGTTCCAGCCGGCGCCGCGGAAAGTCCCCTCGAGTTCCTGGATGATCTTGCCGTTGCCACGCACCGGACCGTCGAGACGCTGCAGGTTGCAGTTGATCACGAAAATCAGGTTGTCGAGCCGCTCGCGCGCGGCCATGCCGATGGCGCCCAGCGATTCGACTTCATCGGTCTCGCCGTCGCCGAGGAAGGCCCAGACCTTGCGGTCGCCGGCCTGGATGAAACCGCGGCTGTCCAGGTATTTCATGAAGCGCGCCTGATAGATCGCCTGGATCGGGCCGAGGCCCATCGAAACCGTCGGAAACTGCCAGAAATCGGGCATCAGCCACGGATGCGGGTAGGACGAGACACCCTTGCCGTCGACTTCCTGGCGGAAACAGTCCATCTGTTCGTCGGTCAGTCGGCCGAGCAGGTGCGCGCGCGCATAGACGCCGGGAACCGAGTGGCCCTGGAAGAAGATCAGATCGCCGCCGTGCCGTTCCGAAGGGGCGCGCCAGAACCACGAGAAACCGACATCGTAGAGCGCGGCCGCCGAAGCGAAGGAAGCGATATGACCGCCGACATTGCTGTCCCGGTTGGCGCGAACGACCATCGCCATGGCGTTCCAGCGGATGTAGTTATGAATGCGGATTTCCAGATCGGCATTGCCGGGATACTTCGGCTGCTGGTCGACCGGAATGGTGTTGACGTATTCGGTGGTGGCGCTGTAGGGAAGGTCGATCCCCTCCTGGCGCGCCTGTGCAATCAGGCATTCGATCAGGAAGTGGGCACGCTCGGCGCCCTCCTTGTCGATGACGCCGCTCAGGGCGTCCTGCCATTCCTGGGTCTCTTGCGGGTCCGCATCGTTCATGCTGGCCGACGGCGCGTTTTCGGGCAGATCTGCCATGACTTGTCTCCTGATCTTCAGAATCGTGAATTGGGTGGTTTTCTTTGCTAGCGGCCGAGATGAACGGCGTTAAGCAGCTTAAACCCTTGACGGACCTCGCGGTACCGCGGTGCAGCAATCAGAACATCCCGCATTGTAAAATTTAATCTTGTATCGTGCAATAAGTCTCCGATGCGTACTCCGCCAGCCTGGAGGGGTGTCGCCCGGCTACCGCCGGACAGCCGTTACGAGGACAATATCCGCACGCGCAGGCGATGACACACCGGATGGCGATGTCCGCACCCGGAAAATCAGGGATACTTGCGCCAAACCGTCATGGAGCGCGCCATGTTCAAAGTCGCCGTCATCGAAGACGACCTGCCGACCAGCAATCAACTCAAGGAGTGGATCCTCTCCGCCCGGCCGGGAATCACCGTAGCGCAATGGTTCACCCGCGACGACGCGGAGGCGGCCATTGCCCGCGAGCCCTACGACCTGGTGGTGCTGGATATCGAACTGGGACGCGAGCGCCATGCCGGCGTGGCGATCATCAACGCCATCAACAAGGGGGGACGTGGCACACCGGTACTGGTGGTCTCGGCAATGCCCGCCACGATCTACCGCAGCATCATGAAAGCGCTCGACGCCTGGGATTATCTGCAGAAGACCACCTTTTCCGAGGCGGACTTCATCGATACTTTCCTGGAAATCCTCCGCGCCGCGCGGGATCGGAGCCACGGCAAGGCCTCCGTGTCCGCCGGCGACGAACTTTCCCTGGACCCTCTTCGGCAGAGTACCCCCCTGTGGCGGGGCAAGCGGGTGAACCTGCCGCTGACCGCACAGCGCATCCTTGCCACCCTGTACCAGAAACGTGGCCAGGTCGTCTCTTATGACGAACTCTTTCAGGTCGTCAAGAGTGGCCGCAACCGGGACAATGTCCGCAAGCACATCAGCACCATTCGCGAGGCCTTTCGCGAACTGGACGAGGATTTCGACTGCATCGAGAACATCCCCATGCGCGGCTTCCGCTGGTCCGGGCAGACTTCCGGAAACGCGTTCAAATCAGAATGACCACAGCGCTGGGCTGGCTAGCATCCTTCCGGCTGCGCATCCTTTTCCGTAGCGCCTTCCTGCTCCTCGCTCTGGCGGTCGTCGCCATGACCGTCACCGTCCTGCAGGAGGAGAAGCAGCGCAGCTACGACAACTATCAGGAGGGCTTCGCCAAGACCAAGGAACAGATCGTCGCCCGGTTGCGCCACCCTGCCGGGCAACTGGCGCTCCTCAACCCGCCCCGCAGCCTGCTTCCGGCGATCGCGCCGCGGCCGGTCGTGCTGCCCTTCGCAAGCATTGATTTCGACGACCAGAACAAGGTCCGGCATGCCGTGGAAATGGCCGGTTGCCTGGTTCAGTACAGGAATTACGGCAGCCTGTGCATTGCCATCGGCAACAACCCGTGGGCTGGCGGCTTCATCTATGCTGCCGGCACCTTCGCCAGCGGCGCACTCGTCCCGCACCGGATCGGCGACGAATACCTCGATGGCGCCCACCGTTTGCGAGTGGTCATGAGCCTGCGCGGCCAGACCTACCGCTGGCTGGCACCCTTTGAAATCCTGACCGGCAACGCCCGTCCGCAGGACGAGGGCGTACGCGGCCGTTTTACCGGCTACCTGGAACTTGCCGGCCGGGATTACAGCACGGCCAAGCCGTTAAAGGAATTCCGCGGCTGGGTATGGCAGAGTGGGAAATGCCTCGATGTCGCCAGCGAGAACGAGGCGCACTGCACGAAGAAGTCTTTCTTCTCGTTGCGCCTGCCGGTTGACGCGCTGCGCGATGCGCTTTTCGAGGGCAAACGGCCCCTGTGGCCACCACCCGACCTCGACCAGTTCCAGGTTCGCATCGAAGTGTTACCGCCCGGTGACGAGAAGCCGCTCTTCGACAGCCATGAAGAGGGGGCGGTCCCGCCCTTTTCGCTCAACGAACTGACCGGCCTGCTGCTGCCGGGAGAAACGCTGAGCATCCGCAAGGCGGGCAGTGGCAACGAGGTGGATTTGGTGCAACTGAAAGGCCGGGACGAGGTGCTCGAACAAACCTCACCCCTGCTCACCCGGCTGATTCGCACGCTGCCGGTAGAAAGCTATGACACCCCCGTCGAACTCGTCGACGAAGTGGCGACTCCGCTCGGAAATTACCGGATTCTGCTCAAGGGCGATGCCCGCAGCGTCAACAAGACCCTGAGTGCCGTCGCCACCCGCGTTTCCTGGTTCGTCGGCGCGATGCTGCTGGCCATCGGGCTTGCGTGGCTGGTCATCGAATGGGGCATCGTCCGCCGCATTACCCGTCTGACCCGACGTTCCAGCGAGCTATCCAGAAGCGTCCAGGCTACCGGTGGCCTGGCGCCATTCGATCTGGCCGATCTGCGGGGCAGTGACGAACTGGGTATCCTCGCCAACTGCCTCAACGACCTCCTGCGCCGGGTCAAGGAAGATACCGAACGGGAGAGAATCCGCGCCGAGCAGGAAAAGGATCTGTGGCATGCCGTCGGCCACGAAATCATGTCGCCGCTGCAATCCCTGCTGGCGCTGCATGGGCACCCGGACGACCCCAGTCATCGCTACATCAACCGTATGCAGCAGGCGATACGCATCCTGTACGGCAGCGCCAGCCCCAGCGAGGCCTTTCAATCATCCGCCCTGCAGGTACAAACCATCGATATTGCCGATTTCCTCCGCAACGTCGCCGACAACGCAGGCATCACCAATCTGAGCTACACGCCGACCGACAAACCGGTTCTGGTGCGTGCCGACGAATACCCACTCGAAGACGTCTTTTCGCATATCCTGAAAAACGCCGACCGCTACCGATACCCCGGTACCCCGATCACGCTCACCCTGGAGACCCGTGAAAACACGGCCACGGTCATCATCCACAACGAAGGCTTGCCGATCGCCGACGATCTGATCGACAAAATCTTCGAGTACGGGGTGTCCGATCAGCCGGAGGCCGGCGCCAAAGGCAACCGTGGCCAGGGACTGTTCGTTGCCAAGACCTACATGGCCAAGATGGGCGGCACCATCGCCGCCTGCAACCTCGAAGGGGGCGTGAGTTTCGTTCTGACGCTGCAGCGGGCGACCGGCGGGGAAACCCGATAACGCGCCAAGGCAGGCTTTTCCACTGCGGATGCTATGGCAGCGTCCTGGCGAGACGAAAACCGTAGTTGATGTTCCGGCTCGACGGGACGAACCAGTCGCGCGTGGCCACGCGGGCGTAGCGCGGAATGAAGTACCAGGAAGCGCCGCGCAACACGCGCCCGACAGAGCATTCTCCGGTCGTCCAGGCCGCCCCGTCACTCGGTGCACCCGTATAGTTCTTGTTCCAGCAATCCTCGGTCCATTCCCAGACATTGCCAATCATGTCGTACAGCCCGAAAGCGTTCGGCTTGTAACTGCCGACCGCCGCCGTATAGGCACTGCCGTCGTTACAGTTGTGGACTTCCCAACTGATCCCAGGCACCTGGCTCTTGCCGGTGGCATCCATCACGTTGGCGTGGGCGCACGCCGCGTCCGGGCTCGCGCCCCAGTATCGGGCCGTGCTGCTGCCTGCCCGCGCCGCGTACTCCCATTCGGCCTCGCTCAGCAAGCGGTAGCTCTTGTTCGTCTTCTGACTCAGCCACGCAATGTAAGCCTTGGCGTCGTCCCAGCTCACACAGACCACCGGATGGTTTTCGGCCTGCGCATAGCCGGGGTTCTGCCAGTTGCGACCGCTCCTCTTTTCGCTCCTGCCCCCTTCAAACGTGTAGCACTCGCTGCCGGCGTTGTAGCCGGAGGCATTGACAAAGGCCGCAAACTGACCGCGCGTGACTTCGAACTTGCCGGCCGCAAAGCGGTTGACGCTGACGCGGTGCTGCGGACCTTCAGAGTCGAAACGGCCGGCCTCCGAGGCCGGCGAGCCCATCTCGAAACTGCCCGCCGGAATCTCCACCATCTCGGGGCAGTCCGGACAATCCCTGAAGACCTTGACCTTGTCGGGTTGCAGTTCGCCGGCCGTTTTGTCGGCTCCGCGCGGGTCTCGCTCGACGGTGCGCTTTTGTCGATCTTCCACCTGCCGGCGCTGCGCGCTGTCCTGCTTCTCCCGTTCGCCCGCTTCACGTTGCAATTTTTGCTGAGCCGCCTGCGCCAGCACCGCATAGCGCCCCTTCGGGTAGCGCGCCAGGTAAGCAGCATAGGCGCCAGTACTGGCACCGGCCTTGGCCTCTTCCCACACGGCCTGTTCAGTACGTAGCGCTTCCTGCCGTTCGCGCTCGTCGGCCTGCTGTTTCTCGGCATCCTCCCTGGCCTGTTGTGCCTTGTCACGGTCGTCGAGCTTCTTCAGTTCGATCCTCGCCAGAGCGACATACTTGCCCCTCGGGTATTTTTTGAGATAGGCGTCGAGGTATTCGCGCGCGCCACTGGCCTTCACCTCGTTCCAGAACTGGGTTTCCGGGTCTTCCACGGCGACTGGCGGTGGTGGCGCCACGACAGGGCGATCGACATGGTCGGGTTTCTTGAGGACGGCAAGTTTCACCTTCGCCGCGGCCGCGTAGCGACCATTGGGGTAGCTGTCGAGATACGCCTGATACCCGGCAATGCTCGCCGCTTCCTGCGCCGCCCTCCACGCCTCGCCCTCCGGGTCGGTCGTCGGCTGCACCTGCACCACCACCGTCGGCCCGTAAAAGAAGAAGCTGCCTCGCGATTCGTTGTATAGCGCGGGTCTTTGCTCATGGCTGATCTTGCTTGCCAGTACTTCGACGGCATCCTGCACTTCCCGCACCAGATCTTCAATGCGCACGCCCGGCCGTTTCATGCGGGCGATGAACTCGCGAGTGAAGACACCGTTGGGGTCCTGATCATGATCGCTCAGGCGGTCCAGTGCCTGCTGGCCTTTGCTGGCGGAATACACCACCATTTGCCCCTTGGGAGGCTCGATGGCGCTCAATCCGCGCGTGCTGCCGACGCTGCGCCCTTTCGATTTAAGAGGGTTGTCGCGGCAAGCGTCAACGATTACCAGGGCAAACGAGGCTTTCGCTTCGCTGAGCCTTTCGGTGAGGTCGGTGAGCCCATACGCGGTCTTCTCGACTTCACCTTCGCTGCTGGCTTCGATATCCACCGGCAACAGGTAACTGCCCGACCTGATCTGCACCCCATGTCCGGCAAAGAACACGACCACCTGATCGCCACCGGTGATTCTGTTGATGAAGGTTTCCACCGCCTTGACCATGCCCCGGTAGTTGAGGTTGCGGTGCTCCAACACTTCGAATCCGGCTGCCCTGAGTTCTCGCGCCATGGCCAGTGCGTCGTTGCCGGCCTTTTCCAGTCTGGCGACTTTTTCGTAGGCGTCGTTGCCGATGACCAGCGCCATCCGCCGGCCAGCCTGTCCGCCCTGAAGAGCCGGGTTGCGGGCAACGCCAGCGGGTTGAGGCTGAGCGCTTGCCTGGGCGACCAGAGTTTGCGGCCGGGCCTCGAACCGCTGGCCCGGCGACTCCCACCAGCCCGTTTCGGCCGGCCCGGCGGCGAATGCGCAGACCAGCGAAAAGGCGGCCATGGCCACGATCGCTGCAACACGAAGGAAGGATAACAAACGGTGTTCAGGCATGGCGAAAAGCCGTTCAGATCGGGGAGCAAATAACCATGACGCCGAGTGGATCGCCCCTTAACTGCGTATGTGCCGTAACGAAGCTGAAAGGCGCAAGCGACATTATCATTATTATGGGTACTACCCTGCCTACAAAGCAATCCTGTCCCAGGTAACAGATCCACTTTCAACCAGCTTTCGACATGGCCTGGGTTGCGGCGGGAATCCGCTCCTCTCCAGCTCACTTCACTTGCATACGCACCCGGCGCTAGCTTGATCCAGAACCCCAAATGTGTAAAGCTCTACTCCATGATCGACTATTCGAATTGAGTGATTCTCGATGCGTGCACTGGCATCGGCCTTTCTTATCCTGTCGACTGTCGTGTGGCCTCAGCTTGCCGCTGGTCAGCCTTCGACCAGCTCGTGGACCTTGACCACGCTCAAGGCGCAAATGGTTCCGGCGATCTGGGTACTCGACGGCAATGAGTACGTCCGCGAGTCCCCGCCACAGGGCGAAAACTTCCTTGAGATTCAGGGTCGGCTGACCGTGCCGCCGGGTGCGCTGCTGGACCCGATGGCGCTTTCCGAGATCCGGGTCAGGAACACCAGATCGGCGGCAATCGCCAAGCCGCAAAGCCCGTTCGTTGTCGGTTTAAGCATCTTGACGTGCCGTTATTTGCCTCCGGAAACGCGCGCGCACGACTTGTCGAGAAGGATCGTTGGCCATGACGGCAGCCTCGGCTTGTCAAGAGACAGCGCCAACGCTCCGCTGACGCTTGCGATCGAGGGTTCGCACGTCGATCTGTGCATGGCCTTTGCAGGCTCAGGCAGGATGGGTGGCAGCGTATCGCTTGAATTCGCCGGGCACTCCTTTACCATACCGCTGACGCCGATGGAGAGGCCCCGGCAAGCGGCGAAGGCTACCGCCGACCCCCCGACCAGGCCTTACTGGGACGGGTTGCTCTCTTCGCGTGCCACCCTGATCGCCGGGCTCTGTCTGCTCATCCTGGGTCTGGGTACGCTGGCGATCTGGCGGTGGCGAACGCATCGGGCCTTGCTCCCGGCAAGGCATGCGAAATCTCCGGACGACCCCGATGTCGCGACTGCCGAAGGGGACGCATCCAGATCTCCTGGATACGAACTGGTCGAACCTGAGCGCGTATCCTCAGAGCATTGTCGCACCAGCTTCGTCCGTGTTGGAACAAGCGCCGGACCCGGAAAAGCCGATTTCGAAGCTGCCCTGCGCGCCCTCCAGGGTGAGCGCTTTTCGGATGCCGATACCCTGCTGGAGCAGGCAATCACGAAAGGGTTGATGGCGACTTTCGAATGCGGCGCCTGGTCGATGCGCGGGCAGGCCGCCGCCGCCATCGGAGAGATTCCACGCGCAATCAGCTACTTCCTCAAGGCGCTCGGCGGACCGGAGGTGACTGCCCAGGCAGCCCTGCCGGCTGCCATGCATCTGGCGGTCATCTATCGTGAATTGGGGTTGCGCGCCGACGCGGTGAAGATGGAGGCTGTTGCCACAACCCTCAAGAGTGTGAATATCACGCTGGATCCCGAGGTGAACAGGAGACTCAAGCAATCTACGCAAGCGTACAGGAGGGCACTACGCGCAACGCATCCGACCGGACTGAAAGCCCTGGCGACGCGTCTGCTGCATCGGCCGCGATCGACATCGGCGACTTGAGCCCCTGCCGACCTGGGATCTCGATACCCCATACCGCTTGGCAGTTTCGCAAGCACCGCGTCCGCGTACGAGGTAGGTGATGGGCAGTCAGGGTGTCCCGAGGAACAGGTAGAAATTGGAGTAGCCGCCCTTCGATCCTGAAGTCGAGTAGCCGTAGCCCAGATAGACCGGGCCGAGTGGCGTTTCACCCCCGAGGTAGATGGCAGTCGAGTTGATCCAGCCCTTGAGATTGGTTTCCGTATAGGGCGTACCGACCTTTGCTCCTTCGAAGGCAAACCCCAGGCGCATGTCGCCGCGCAGCCCGAGCGGTAGGTGGCCGATGATCCTCTCGGCACGCAGATTGCCATAGCGGATGTTGTCACCCTTCAACTGGCCGACAGCGAAGGCGGTCATGTTCAACATGCCGCCGAGGCTGCCGGAATCGTAAATGGGCAACTGTCCTACGGGGGATCCCTGATACGACAGCCGACTGCTCAGCACCCAGTCGCCGAGGCTATGAAAGACGCTGGCACCGGCATCGAGTTTGCTGAAGTGGTTTGCCGGTGAGTCGAAATACTCGACCGCTGAACGCCAACCACTGGTTGGGAAATAGAGACGATCGGTCTGTTCGAAGTCGATCCGGCTAAACCAGCCGCCATACCGCTTCGAAACATCCGGCAGCAGCGGCACACCGGTATCGAGCCTGGGATTCCACCATTTTTCGTCCCAACCAGCGCGGACCTGGCCCAGAGTGCCAAGATTGATGCCACCGCCGAATTTCGCGCTGCCTTCGAGAACCTGGTACCCGGCAAGCTTGTGATTATCCTGATAAATGCTGGACAATTTACTGCCATAGCGCAGGTTGGTTTCGACGAAATAGCGCTGACGCTCGTCGACCGGTTGGTAGTAGTCGAATACGACGCCATTGTTCGAACCAATTTCGCCATAGGTCAGGAGTTCCCCACCCAGCGAGTTGAGCCAAGTTTTGTGGTAGGCGATGCGCAGGTTGTAGGTCGAGTCGGCCTTGAAGTTGGTGTCGAGGTTGATGCCGTAGCGCAGGTAGTCGGGTCCCCAACTCTTTTCGAGCGGCGTGACGCGCAGAATGTTGCGCTGGCGTTCGGTGAGCATTGCGTAATCGACATGCTCATAAAAGCCATCGCCATAGGTCCGCAACAAATCGGCATCGATTCTTGCCGGGTCGACCGTGTCACCCGGCCTGACCTCGATATGCTGTTCAACCATCGCCGGATTAACCCGTTTGAGTCCGGCAATCTGGATCTCATGAATCCTCGGAATTTCGCGCCGGGCCATCTGGATCTTCCCGGCCCAGGCGGCATAGGCAGCTTCGCTGACGGCCAGCGGGCGCAGGCGCTCGGCAATCGCCTCGGCCGCCGTCACCCCACGATCCGCGGTTTCCGAGGTGCTCTTGAAGTCCCCCGCGCTGACTCCTTCCAGGTCCGGCTTGATGTAGATGTCAGTCGGCTTGAGTGTGGCCAGCGATCGGGTGACGTTCTGCTCCGTCAGGATATTCACCATCTGCGTTGCAACACTTAGCAATCCGCTGATGTCGTTTGCTTTCAGCAGCGGCGATCCGACGTTGACGGCGATCACGATGTCTGCCTGGCAGCGCGAACGCACCTCGTCGATCGGTACGTTGTTCACCAGTCCCCCGTCGACCAGTTTGTAGCCCCTGGCTTCGACCGGCGACATCAGGCCGGGAACCGACATACTGGCGCGCATCGCGGTGGTCAGGCTACCCTCACGAAATACCACCTGCTCACCACGAACAATGTCGGTGGCGATGATCGAGAGCGGCAACGGCAACGTCGCGATTTCCCGCTCCCCATAATAATCACCCACCAATTGGTTGAAAAACAGTTTGATCTTCTGCCCGGTCACCACCCCGGTCTGATATTTCAGGCCGTCCGCACCGACGCCGGTCTCCGAAGCCGGCAGGAAGCGCTTATCGAGGGCCTTCTTGCGAAAACTCCTTTGCGAGTAGGGCGGGTCATCCTGGAACAGGTCATCCCAGTCGGCTTTTGCCAGTTCCGTTCGCATCATCGCCGGTTTGAGCCCGGCAGCATAGGCACCGGCCACCAGTCCGCCCATGCTGGTGCCGGCGACGCAGTCCACCGGCACGCGCATTTTTTCGAGCACTTCGAGGACACCGATATGCGCCGCGCCCCGCGCGCCACCGCCGCCGAGAACTAGACCGACGCGCGGCCGGACAGGATTCTGGTCGTCGGCGCTGGCGTTGGCCAGCATGCCAGCGGCGAGCAGCACCAGCAACAGGTGCCGGTGGGGCATTGCGTTCATGATTTCTCCAATTTATCCATATCCCGGACTGGCAGGCTACCCCTACGGTTCCGTGATCGTCGACGGATTCGAGCTGAGAATGGTCAGTACTGCCTGTGCGTGTTCGACGGCATCACGACCGAGGCTGGTCAGATAACCCCCGTCAACCAGCGTCAGTAGCCCCTTGGCGTGCAGCCGCCGGGTTGCCGCGATGATCGCCGGGTTGGCGGTCTTGTGAATCTTGATTCCCTGCTGGGTGCTGCCGAGATCGAAGAATACCAAGGTGTTGAGTTCATCGACCAGATCGGGTGTAAAAGGCATGGTAATTCCTCGTTGGTCGAAACCAGTGGTGACCGTGAGGCGCCATTCTAACGCGGTAATGCCAATGGACGCTGCAACTCTCAGGAACTGCACGCAGGCCACACGGTGGGCGAACCAGCTCCAGGAGGTGGACGCGACTGATGTCTCGCGGGCGCATCAGCTACCCGTACCACGGCGATGACTCGCTCGGCTGCCGGGCATTTTCTCATCCTCATCGCCGTCTTCCTTGCTCTGCAGATCCAGGTCCTCCTGCAGATCGTCGAAATCCTTTCGATTCTGCCGCAAAAAGAAGACCATGCCCCACACCAGAGCCGCGGCAATGATCGCGACCAACGCAAAGGTACCCCAGTCGACACTGGCCAGCAATCCGGAATCCATCGATTTCTCCTCCCTAAGACGGTGACCATTATCCTTCTTGCCGCCAATCGGCGCAGCATCTTCGGCCTGGATATGGCAAACGACAGCGAAATCAATTATCCTCGGCCTTCCAGAACATAATTAAAGATGGAGTTTGAAGGATGACCAACAAAGGGCAACTCTTACAAGACCCGTTTCTCAACACCCTGCGGCGTGAACGGGTGCCGGTTTCGATCTACCTGGTTAACGGCATCAAGCTGCAGGGTCAGGTCGATTCGTTCGACCAGTATGTCGTCCTGCTCAAGAACTCGGTAACCCAGATGGTCTACAAGCATGCGATCTCGACGGTCGTTCCGTCACGCCCGGTCACCATCCATCAGGATATCGACAACGAGGCATGATGCACTCTGCAATGTTTCGTACCGGCTCGCCGATGCGGCGGACAGCCGCGTCAAGACCCTTCTTCTGCCATCCACTGACGGCTGCGGCTTGCGGCAGGCTCTCCTAGATCTTCGACATGGTTGAGCGCGCGATCGCCGAAGAACGAGCGGTCATCGTCCAGCTCGACTTCGGTCGTGAAGACCTTGCCGAGCAGCTTGCCGAAGTCCGGTTGCTGACCCGGTCGGCCGGTGCGGTGGTCTGTGCGGTCGTGCAAGGACGTCGCCACAGCCCAGATGCGGCGACCTATGCCGGCAAGGGCAAGGTCGAAGAAGTGGCTGCCGAGGTCGCCGCACATGCGGCCGATCTGGTCATCTTCAATCACGAACTCAGCGCAGGTCAGGAACGCAACCTGGAGCGTACGCTGCAGTGTCGCGTCATTGACCGGACCAGTCTGATTCTCGACATCTTCGCGCAGCGGGCGCAAAGTTCTGAGGGCAAACTGCAGGTCGAACTGGCACAGCTCGAACACCTGGCAACACGACTGGTGCGTGGCTGGACCCACCTGGAACGACAGAAAGGGGGAATCGGTCTGCGTGGCCCAGGAGAAACGCAGCTCGAAACCGACCGTCGTCTACTCGGTATCCGCGTCAAGCTGCTCAGGGAGCGCCTGGCCAGGCTAGAACGCCAGCGAGGCGTGCAACGCAAGGCGCGTGGCCGGGGCGAGTTGCTGAACGTATCGCTGGTGGGTTACACCAATGCCGGCAAGTCGACACTGTTCAATGCACTGACGCATGCCGGCGTCTTTGCTGCCGACCAGTTGTTCGCCACCCTGGATACGACGACGCGTAAACTGTGGCTGGCCGAGGCCGGTCATATCGTGCTTTCCGATACCGTTGGATTCATCCGCGATCTGCCGCATTCGCTGGTAGCCGCTTTCCATGCCACGCTCGAGGCGACGGCCGAAGCGGACCTGCTGTTGCACGTCGTCGATTCGGCGAGTCCGGCGCGCGACGACCAGATCGCCGACGTCAACAAAGTTCTGGCCGAGATCGGCGCTGCTGATGTGCCGCAACTGACTGTGCAGAACAAGCTCGATCTGACCGGGCTGCCGCCGGCGGTCGAGCGTGATGAGTATGGTAGAATCTGGCGCGTTCGCCTTAGTGCTGTCTCCGGCGATGGTTTACCCCTGCTGCGCGAAGCGCTCGCCGAACTGGCCTTGGCGAAGACGCGGGACTTGCAGGAATTACGGGACAGCCGCGCGCGGACAGCCGGGGCTGCTGCGCAGGATGTCGATAGAATTCTCGATTCAGATGGTTCCTCATGATTTATAGCCTTGGAGTACTTATGTCGCTCAATGACCCGCAGTGGGGCAATCGCGGCAACGATGGCGGCGGTGACAAGCGGCCCAATCAGGGTCCGCCCGACCTCGAACAGTTATGGCGCGACCTCAATCGCAAGCTGTCGGGGATTTTCGACAAGCGGCGTGCTGGCGGCAATCAAGGCGGTGATCGCGGCGACCTACGTCCGCCGATCCAGTTCAACAACAGGTTCCTCGGCGGAGGCATTGGCCTGCTCCTGGCGCTGGTCGTGGTGGTCTGGCTGGCAAGTGGTTTCTACATTGTCGACGCCTCGCAAAGAGGCGTCGTGCTCGAGTTCGGCCGCTACAAGGAGAGTACCGACCCAGGTTTGCGCTGGCGACTGCCCTATCCGATCCAGGCGCATGAACTGGTCAACATCTCCGGCGTGCGCACCATCGAGATCGGTTATCGCGGCAGCGAGAAAAACAAGGTGCTCAAGGAAGCACTGATGCTGACGGACGACGAGAACATCATCAACATCCAGTTCGCCGTGCAATGGTTCCTGAACGACCCCGTCGAATACGTCTTCAACAACCGGCATCCGGACGACGCGGTGATGCAGGTCGCAGAGACGGCGATTCGCGAAATCGTCGGCAAGAACAAGATGGACTTCGTCCTCTACGAGGGTCGCGAGCAGGTCGCAGTCAATGCCGCAAAGCTGATGCAGGAGATTCTCGACCGTTACAAGACCGGCATTCTGATTTCCAAAGTCACAATGCAGAACGCGCAGCCCCCGGAGCAGGTGCAGGCGGCATTCGATGATGCGGTCAAGGCTTCGCAGGATCGTGAACGCCAGAAAAACGAAGGCCAGGCCTATGCCAATGACGTGATCCCGAAAGCCCGCGGAACATCCGCGCGCCTGCTCGAGGAAGCGGAGGGTTACAAGAAACGCGTCATTGCCACGGCCGAGGGCGATGGCAGCCGTTTCCGGCAGATCTACACGGAATACGCCAAGGCGCCGGAAGTGACGCGCAGTCGCATGTATCTCGATACCATGCAGCAGGTCTATGCCAGCACCAGCAAGGTGCTGATCGACGCCAAAGGACAGGGAAACCTGCTTTACCTGCCGCTCGACAAGCTGCTGCAGGCAGCCGGAGCGGCGACTGCGGCGGCGCCTGCCACGGGCAGCCAGGAGCTGCCGGCAGCAGTACGACCGGCGCCGGTCGTTTCCAGCGAGGTGCCGCCACAGGTGGTCGAGAAAAACGAAGCGCGTTCGCGTGAGACGCTACGGCAGCGTGATCGGGAGTCTCGCTGATGAAAGCAAGCATGAATATCGTTGCGGCCGTTTTCGTGGCCGTGCTGGTGGTGCTCGGAGCGACCATTTTTACGGTTGACCAGCGTCAATACGCAATCATCTTTCAGCTCGGTGAAGTCCGCAACGTCATCGAGGAACCCGGACTGTATTTCAAATGGCCATTGATCCAGAACGTGCGCTATTTCGACAAGCGTATCCTCACCCTGGACAGCACCGAACCCGAGCGCTTCATCACTTCGGAAAAGAAGAACGTTCTCGTGGACTCTTTCACCAAGTGGCGAATCGTCGATCCCAAGCTCTACTATATTTCGGTTGCCGGCGATGAAGGACGCGCCAAGACGCGGCTGACGCAGACCGTCAATGCCGGCCTGCGCGAGGAATTCGGCAAACGCACCGTGCATGATGTGGTTTCAGGCGAGCGCGACAAGATCATGGCCCAGATGCGCGAGAAGGCCGACCTCGACGCCCGCAAGATTGGCGTGCAGATCGTCGACGTGCGCGTCAAGCGTGTCGAATTGCCCAGCGACGTCAGCGAATCGGTGTATCGCCGCATGGATGCAGAACGTAAGCGGGTAGCCAACGAATTGCGTTCTCAGGGTGCTGCCGAGGCTGAAAAGATTCGCGCCGACGCCGACAAGCAGCGTGAAGTGATCGTTGCCGAGGCTTATCGCGATGCACAGAAGATGAAGGGTGAGGGCGACGCCAAGGCTTCGGCGATCTATGCGCAGGCTTTTGAAGGCAGCCCGGAGTTCTACGCTTTCTATCGCAGCCTCGAAGCCTATCGCAACAGCTTCAAGGGCAAGAATGACCTGATCGTCGTCGAGCCCAACTCCGATTTCTTCAAGTATATGAAGAGCATCAGCCGAAGTGGCGACAAAGCCGGCAAATGATCGACCATCTGCTGCTTGCCTTTGCCCTGATGCTGGTGCTTGAAGGGCTGTTGCCATTCGTGGCGCCGAACGCCTGGCGTGAAACCTTCCGGCGTCTGATTCGCTTTTCCGACGGACAGATTCGCTTCATCGGCCTGACATCGATGCTGGTCGGGCTGGTATTGCTGATGATTTTCCGATGAACTGGCTGCTGCCCGAACATATCGCCGATGCCCTGCCGGCAGAAGCCGCGCAGATCGAGCGGCTGCGCCGAACACTGCTGGATCTGTTCCGCGTGCATGGCTACGAGTTGGTGATGCCACCGCTACTCGAATACCTGGATTCCCTGCTCACCGGCTCCGGACACGATCTGCGACTGCGAACCTTCAAGCTGGTCGACCAGTTGTCGGGACGCACGCTCGGCGTACGTGCCGACATCACGCCACAGGTTGCCCGCATTGATGCCCACCTGCTCAATCGCCAGGGGGTGGCGCGGCTGTGCTACTGCGCCAGCGTGCTGCATACCCTGCCGGCGTCGCTGACCGCGAGTCGCGAGCCGATCCAGCTCGGGGCCGAACTGTATGGCCACGCCGGCGTGGCCGCCGACCGCGAAGTCATTCGCCTGATGGCCGCCACGCTCGCCGCTGCCGGCGTCCCGGCAGCGCGTATCGATCTTGGCCATGTCGGCGTGTTTCGTGCGCTGGCGGCAGCGTCCGGCCTGGATGCCGAACTCGAGGGAGCACTGCTGCAGTTGCTGCAGGCCAAGGACGTGCCGAGTCTTCGCGAGCCTTGCGGCAAGCTCGACGAACCTCTGCGTTCTGCGCTGCTGGCGCTGCCCGACCTCTATGGTGGCGTCGAAACTCTTGCTGCAGCCGCCGAAGCGCTGCCTCCCTTGCCGGCAATCACTGCTGCGCTGGAAACCTTGCGGCAGTTGCAGGCGTCGCTGCCCGATCTGCCGCTATCGTTCGATCTCGCGGACCTGCGCGGCTACCACTATCACAACGGGGTGGTCTTCGCCGCCTATTATCCCGACTGCTCGAGTGCCATCGCACGCGGCGGGCGTTATGACGGCGTCGGCAGAGCGTTCGGTCGCGCACGGCCAGCAACCGGTTTTTCGATGGATTTGCGCGAACTGGCGCGGCTGGCGGAAAGCGCTACACAATCCGGAGCGATTCTGGCGCCGGTTGCTGCGGCCCAGACAACACTGGCGGCAGCGATTGCCGCGCTGCGTGCGCAGGGCGAAATCGTCGTCGAACGTCTGCCGGCCGAGACATGCAGCGAAGGGCCACGATGCGACCGCCAACTGGTCGAACGTGACGGGCAATGGCTTGTTGAGGCAATCACAGGAACGGATCACGGGAATGGCTAAGAATGTGGTGGTCGTGGGAACACAATGGGGTGACGAGGGCAAAGGCAAGATCGTTGACTGGCTGACCGATCATGCCAAGGGGGTCGTTCGCTTCCAGGGTGGGCACAACGCCGGGCACACGCTGGTGGTCGGCGACAAGGTCTACAAGCTCAACCTGGTGCCCTCTGGAATCGTTCGGGAGGGCGTCGATTGCTTCATCGGCAA
Source organism: Candidatus Accumulibacter cognatus (assembly GCF_000584975.1). Lineage (NCBI taxonomy): Bacteria > Pseudomonadati > Pseudomonadota > Betaproteobacteria > Candidatus Accumulibacter > Candidatus Accumulibacter cognatus. The sequence continues at coordinate 23,668 of NZ_JDST02000055.1, forward strand.
TGGCGTCGTGCTCGACATTCACCATCTGATCAGCGAGATCAAGGTCCTTGAGGAGGGCGGCATTGACGTCCGTTCGCGGCTCAAGATCAGTCCGGGCTGTCCGATCATCCTGCCTTATCACGCGGCCCTCGATCATGCACGCGAGGCGGCGAAGTGTGCGGATTTGCGGATCGGCACCACCGGCAAGGGCATCGGCCCGGCGTATGAAGACAAGGTGGCGCGGCGGGCGCTGCGGATCTATGACCTGTTCTATCCGGATCGCTTCGCCGAGCGTCTGAAGGACAACCTCGACTACCACAACTTCGTGCTGACCCGCTATTTCGGGGCCGCAGCAGTCGATTTCGATGCCGTTTTCGCGCAGGCAATGGCCGATGCCGAGGAGATCAGGCCGCTGGTCACCGACGTCTCGGCAGCGCTGCATGCGATCAACCAGGCGGGCCACAATCTGCTCTTTGAAGGCGCGCAGGGCGCCCTGCTCGACATCGATCACGGCACTTATCCCTTTGTTACCTCGTCGAATTGTGTAGCCGGCCAGGCTGCCGCCGGTTCGGGGATCGGTCCGGGAATGCTGCACTACGTGCTTGGAATCACCAAGGCGTATTGCACGCGCGTCGGGGGCGGTCCCTTCCCGAGTGAACTCGATATCGAGACAGCCGGTCTGCCAGGGCACCAGATGTCGCAAAAAGGACGTGAATTCGGTACCGTCACCGGGCGCAAGCGGCGTTGCGGCTGGCTCGATGCCGCAGCACTCAAGCGCTCGATCCAGATCAACGGCATCACCGGTCTATGCATCACCAAGCTCGACGTTCTGGATGGTCTGTCGGAACTGAAGATCTGTGCTGCCTATCGGCTTGACGGTAAACTCGTTGAGCTGCTGCCGATGGGCGCCGACGAGGTTGCTGCCTGTCAGCCCGTGCTCGAGACCCTGCCCGGCTGGTCCGAGTCCACGGTTGGAGCCAGCACGATGGAGGCGCTGCCGGCAGCAGCGCGGGCCTATCTGGCGCGCATCGAAGAACTCTGCGGGATTCCGATCGACATCATCTCGACCGGGCCGGAACGTGCCGAGACGGTGCTTCGCCGGCATCCTCTGGGCGAACCGACATAGCAGCCTTTGGTCAAACCAAAGAGAGAGCCTGGCTTCGTCGTCGCATAGGCCGGGGTCCAAATCTGCAGGCACGCGAATCCCGCTGGCGCGGGGAGGGTGCAGCCAGAACATTGCGGCATTGCGGGAGCTAAACATGGGTATTCTCGACTGGTTCAAGAATCGGCCGGCGCAATTCGATCCGGATGGCGTCTCAGAGAAAATGTTGCGAGCCGCGGTCGACAAGGCGATCACCTTGACTAACCCGCGTCTGGCCGTGCTGCCTTCCTGCCACCGCCGCCTGACGCCGACCGTCGAGACGACAATTGAATTCATCCGCACCCTGGTGAAGGACCTGCCCGATGTGCATCCCCTGTCGTCGTCGACCTGGTCGGCCGACCCTGCCTTGCGGGCATTCTTTGTCGCACCAACGGATATCCCAATGATGCTCGGGCGATCCGATAATCTGCGCACCCTGTTCGACAAGTTCCCCATGATCGACGAGGCCTACCTGATCCTCGGCATGGCGTTCAACGAACAGCGGATCTTCGGAATGGCACTGCAAGGCGACATGGTGCAGCGCGATGTGGTGCAAACCAGCGTCAGCTTCTCGGATCATCGAGCGCATCTCTGCGGCCGCACTGAATCCCGCTTACGGCGTGTCGTTGGAGTACAGGTTTTCGAGTACCTGTTGGCGCAAGCCCTGGACGAGATCGGCGAGAATCGCGTCGAAAGACAGGAACTGGAAGGCAACCGTTCGCTGATCCGGGCACGCCTGCGCCTGCTCCAGCAACAGGGGCCGGGCCTCAGTTCGATGTTCGGTTCACCACCTGCGGCACGTAGCGAGCAGGCCAGGCTGGAGGCGGAACTCCTGGAAAACGAACGGCAGTTGCAAGCCATCGGTGGCGGTGAAACGGCACTGGAAGCAGAGTTCGAATGCCTGCAAGCGGTGCTCGAAAACCCCGGCCGCTATCTGAGCGTCGAGAAGAGGCGGTTGAGACTGACCACGATGAATGTCGTGACCGAGAAAACGAGCGGCGAAGTGGCTGCCGAAGTCGATTTCGCCATCGTCGAGCTGACCGGCACCCAGAAAGTTCGCAGGGCTTTCGTGCTGGGACGCGTCGCACGTAGCGAACTGCCGTCTCCGGCAAAAATCAATTTTGACGATGCCGCGCGATACCTCTGAGATACATACATCCAGCCGCTCTTGGCGTTGGCACCCGATCAAACCGCCAACGCAATTGCACCATGCATGCTGCGGCCAGGCGTTCTCGATGCATGCAGTAATCCCCTCCCCGTTGCCTCTACCCGCTACAGGTCAAGCCATGCCCCGAATACAGATCGAACTGCCCGTAAACTTCGCCTTTGCGACCGAAATCCCGCTCTATCTCAGTCACATGAACTACGCTGGCCACCTCGACAACGCCGCGCTGCTCTCGGTGGTGTCCGAGGCACGAACACGCTTCTTCCAGTCGCTGGGCTATAGTGAACTTGATGTCGAAGGTCTCGGCATCGTGATCGCCGACGCAGCCTTGCAGTACAAATCCGAGGCCTTCCACGGCGAGGTGATGGTCGTTTTCATGACCACCAGCGATTTCAGCAGTAAGGGATGTGACCTGTTGTGGTGTATGCGGGACAAGGTCAGTCAGCGCGAGGTTGCACGTGGCAAGACTGGAATCGTCTTCTTCGACTACGCTGCGCGCAAGGTGGCTGCCGTGCCCGATCATTTCCGCGCGCGTGCTGAGAGTTTATGAAGAAATCGTCGCGAGCAGGCCGAGAGGCAAGGCGTGAAGGAACGAACGACGAGACATATCAAGTGGATAGGCGAGAAAACAGGATGTGGTCAGCAACATTGCCGTAGGTCTTGCGGGGGCGGCGAAGCGATGACGCCCTGAACGCGGACTACCCCGAAAGATACTGGCGAGTCAGCCGCTTCTGCAAATGCTGGACCTGTTTGAGCGATTCCTTCAGGATCAGGCGATCGAGTTCGTGCAGTTCATCGGGGTTGACGCGGTTGGAGACCGCGGCGACGCTGCTGCCATTCACCTGATGCTCAAGTCTGAGACGCTGAATATGATGAAAAGCGTCAATCAGCACAGCCAGTTCATCGGCAGCCATGCCGCCCTGTTCGCCGCTGACGCGCAGGCGCTCGACCGTGTTGGTATCGGGTATCTGCATGGCCAGCGCGTAGATCCGCGCGGCATCAACGAAAGGCCGCGATCCGTGCTTCTTCAGATCGATGGTGTGCGGAAACTCCTTGTCCCGATCATAGCGAAAACCTTTCCACCAGTTGAGTGGCGAGTCCCAGTTCATGGTGTTTTCAACCATTGCACGCAGAAAAATGGGGTAGGTGGAAGCGTGCGACAGAAGCCACTTGCGCAAGTCATTGACCAGTGATTCCTGTCCATAAAGGCCACGCAGGTCGAAAAAGATGCTCGAATTGAGTAGCGCTTCTGGTTGCGGCGTACTCAACCAAGTCAGGAAAGCCGTTCGCCACTCGTCGATGGACAAACACCACTGCGGATTGCCAGCCATGATGTTGCCCTTGCACAAAGGAAATCCACAGGCGTCGAGTGCCTCATTGACTGCGCGCGCGAAGGGTAGAAAGGCTGCGCGCAGCCTTGCCGCTTCGGCATCTGATTCCGCATCGAAGATCAGCCCATTGTCCTGATCGGTAGCCAGCGTCTGCTCAAGTCTCCCCTCGGAACCGAACACCAGCCAGCACCAGGGTACGTAAGGCAAATCAAACTGGCCAGCCACGAGTTCGATCACCTGCAGGGTCAACAGATCGTTGAGCGAAGAGATGCGATGACAGAGCGCATCGGCACTCACCCGTTCGGCCACCAGGCGGGCAACGAAGGCACGTATTTGGCCAGCCAGAACCGCCAGAGTTCGGATATCGCGCGCCGCCAGGATCGATTGCACCAGATCGGTATGCTGTGCCCCCGGTAACGTATAGAGATCGGTCTGCGAGACGAGATTGAAGTATACCGTGCGCGGT
>NZ_JDST02000056.1:0-99929 GCF_000584975.1 Candidatus Accumulibacter cognatus
GCCGAAAAGTAAAATTTGTCGGTTTCCCGGGCTCTAAGTCCGACAGGCTGCTAGCCAGGATCAGCTCAGATGCTGCTCGATGAAGCGCTTCACAGCTTCGACACTGACGTCCATGACCGCGACTCGTTGTGGCAGGTTTTCTATACCCTGCAGGCTGGCGGGCCGTTCTGGTTTCCGGCCGAGGGCCTCGACCATGGTTTCCTCGAACTTGACCGGCAAGGCCGTCTCGAGGACAATCATTGGCATTCCAGGTGTGCGTAACTCACTGCCGACCTTGAGTCCATCGGCGGTGTGCGTGTCGATCATCAGACCATACTTTTCGAAGGTTCGGCGGATTGTTGCCAGACGGTCAGCGTGTGTGCTTTTCCCGGAAACAAAACCGAATTCCGGCAGTCTGGCAAAGAATGACGTTCCGGACAAGTCAAAGCTGCGGCCCGCATCGATCTCCAACCACAACTGGCGAACCATGGCCGGGTTGCGGCCAACGAGATCAAAGACAAAGCGTTCGAAGTTTGATGCCTTCGAAATGTCCATCGACGGACTCGAAGTAGCGCAGGTTTCGGCGGCAGCCCGCGGGCGATAGACGCCGGTACGGAAGAACTCGTCAAGAACATCATTCTCATTGGTTGCCAGAACCAGGCGACCGATTGGCAAGCCCATCATGCGTGCGATGTGGCCAGCGCAGATATTGCCGAAGTTGCCTGAGGGTACCGCAAAGGCGACCTGTCGGGCGTTGCTGCCGGTAGTTGCTGCGAAGTACCCCTTGAAGTAGTAGACGATCTGTGCGGCAACCCGTGCCCAGTTGATCGAGTTGACCGCTCCGATCTTGTACTTTGCCTTGAAGGCATGATCATTGGACACTGCTTTGACGATGTCCTGGGCATCATCAAACATGCCGCGTACCGCCAGGTTGTGGATATTCGCATCGTGCAGCGAATACATCTGCGCCCGCTGGAAAGCGCTCATCCGCTCGTGCGGCGAGAGCATGAATACCTGTATGCCTTTCTTGCCGCGCATCGCGTGTTCGGCCGAAGAACCTGTATCGCCCGAGGTAGCGCCAAGGATGTTGATTTCCTCACCCTGCCTGGCCAGAACGTACTCGAACAGATTGCCGAGCAACTGCATAGCCATGTCCTTGAAAGCCAGGGTTGGACCGTTAGACAATTCAAGGATCGCCAGTCCGCCTTCGGCGCGTGCGGAATCCGGCCTTTCGAGCCAGCGTAAGGGGGTAATCTCGCTCGCCTGTGCACTGCTGCGACCGTTGCAGTAAACCCCCGCAGTGTAGGTCCTGGCCAGCAAAGCCTGCAGATCGGCGGCGGGGATATCGTCGATGAATCTGGAGAGCACGGCGTAGGCCAGCTCGGCGTACGACAGGTATCGCCATTGCTCAAGTTCATCACGGCTGACTTGCGGATAGGTCTCGGGCAGATAGAGGCCGCCATCCGGCGCCAGTCCACCGAGCAGGATCTCGGTAAATGTGTGACCAGAGGAACTCAGTGAACTTGCGGTGTAACCCCGAGTCGAGATATAGCGCATGGCAATGACCGTATGGAAGAATCGGATGGAGGACAAGTGGTGAATGGCGAGCAGTCTATCATGCTCTTTCCCTGACACCGGTGCATGCTCGGGTCTCCGATTCCTTGGGTCTCCACACAGGGACAGTTCAACCCGTGACGACGCAATTCTTGCCTGCCCGCTTGGCCGCGTAGGTCGCCACGTCGGCACGTAGAATCGACTGTTCGAGCGATTCGCCACTTTGCTGCACAACGACGCCGGCACTGAAGGTCAGAACGATTTCCTGGCCCGGGATGGCCTGTGCAGCGAGCTGGCGCTGAAAACGGGCAATTGCATTGATCGCCTGGCTGAGTGCCGTTTCGGGCAGCAGCACGACAAACTCCTCGCCACCAAAGCGGCAGAGAATGTCTGATGGACGTAGCGCCGAGCGCATCACCCTGACCAGATGAACCAGTGCTTCGTCGCCCACCTGATGTCCAAGGGTGTCATTCAGCCGCTTGAAATCATCGAGATCGATCAACGCCAGCGCCAATGGGCTGTTATTGCGGCGTGAGCGCGCAGTTTCACGCTGGTAGGCCTCGGCAAAACCGTGGCGGTTAAGTGCACCGGTCAGCGCGTCGGTATGGGCCGCCTCCCGCGCTTCGCTCAAGGCTCTTTCGAGGTCACCGATGCGCAGTTCGGCTGCCAGTAATTCCAGTGCAGTGGCTTCGGGTTTGCGCGTATCGAAACGGCGAACGTGCGCGTGTTGCGCGCGGCCGGAAGCTGCCGGCAGGCACCCGGGCGGCTGTGCCGACGCCAGGGCTGGAAGAGTTGGGCGCCTGTGAAAGCGACGGGATGCGCGCCGGGAAGAATGCACAAGGGATGAGTGGTCATGCTTGAACATTGTGCTTGCTCCGTCAGTACTGTCGGTGAAGTGGGGTAATACCCTCAGAAACGGATGCTCGCTCGAAATCTTGAGAGTGTGTTCGCCCATCACGGATCACTGGCGGTGCCTTGTTTCAGTTGCCAATGTGCATCTGATATTTGGCGCCGTTGGCGAACGAGCAAGTCCCCGCACCCTGATGAGGCGTGTTCATCTGGTACTCGCAGGACATGTACATGCCACCCGAACTGTAGGCGCTCGCGACGCCGCGCTTTTCTTCGTTCGAGACGCGTGTTGCTTCCCCGCTCAGTACTTCACCAAGATAGTTGACCACGAAGCGGCCTTTGCCGGTCATCATGTTGGTAACACTGCCGCTAACGACGCCGGTGTGGGTCGCTTGTTCATTGCTTGGATACAGCCTGACCGTGAGCGTCGCTGGCGTGGCACCTGCCGGCACCGGCAGCGGCGTTCCTGCGGGAGGCAAAGGGTAATGACTATATTGAACCGTGCCGTCAGTCCCCGTCGTGGGCACCACGTAACAGGCGGAAATAATGTATGTTGCCACCACCAGTCCCATGCTGGTTCGCCGGCCAAAGATGTGTGTTCTCTTGTTCATGATGATGATTTCCCTTTCACTTTCATCGAGCACTGACAACAGATCAGCTCAGCAAGCACAGTATAGCGGAGCCCCGGGAAGAATTCTTCACAAGGCGGGCCGCACAGACAACTTGTGTCAATGTCATTGACGTGGATGCCTGGATTCTCCATCCAGCGTGGTTGGGAACCATGTCTGGTATGGGCATGTGCAGGATTGAACGTCAATGGGCCTTGAGGTAGACTGGGATACAGGGTGATCTATGGTCATCAATGAAATCGAGTGACATTGACAGGAAGGATGGTCGGATGGAACGTATCGTCATCAAACACCTTTCGGGCTCCAAAGCAAATCAGGAGATCAGTTTTCCCATTGATCAGGTACCGGAGATCTCGCTTGGACGAGATGCCGGATCGACCGTCGCTTATGACATGGAACGGGACGATGCCGTCAGCCGCAACCATGCCCGGATCACTCGTGATCCTACACAGAGCACGGTTTTCATCCTCACTGATCTCGGTAGCCGTAACGGTGTCTTCGTCAATCAGTCAAGGATCGCCGGTAGCACGCCGCTCCATCATGGGGACATCGTGCAGCTCGGTACCGGGGGTCCGGAATTTAGCTTCCAGATGGACCCGCCACCGGCACTTACTCCAAAGGCGACGCGCCAGATCGATCTCAGGCAAGCGGCACCTACTCGTGAAATTGCCCCAGGGCCAGCGGCGAACGCTGAGGTACGACCGCAACGCGTGCTGCTCAGACACCTGACCGGCTCGAAAGCGAACCAGGAAGTGACCTTCCCGGTCACGCAGACGACTGAAATTACCTTTGGGCGCGACCCTGCAGCCAGCGTCTCCTACGACGCCGAGCGTGACGATACGGTCAGCCGCAATCATGCGACGATCAAGCGCGACGCTCAGCAGAAGGGCTTCACGCTGCTTGACCTCAACAGTCGGAATGGCGTGTTCGTCAACGGTGCGCGCATTCGCGACAATGTCGCTCTGCACCATGGTGACCTGATTCAGTTCGGGGCGGGCGGGCCGGAACTCACGTTCCTGCTCGACCCGCCGCCTGCCGATGCCCTCCGGGCGACACGCCAGTTCGACCCGCGCCAGGCTCCGCCTGCGCAGACCCGCGAGGCGACGATGACCTCGATGGCGCCTACTGCCACCGGTGGCGAGACAGCCGCGTCTTCCGCGACGGCGGCAGGTGCGCGCGGGGTGGGCAAGGAAACGGTGGAACGACTGATTACCCAGACCAAGGCGGAGTCGCGCAAGTCCATGGTCAACATCGTGGCTGCCCTGCTAGCCTTGGTGGCCGTGGTGGCTGGGGTGTTCGTCTTCATGGGCCGGGAAACGGACAAGAAGATCGAGGCCACAACATCCCAGGTCCAGGCTGCAAAATCGCAATCGGAAGCGACTGCGTCGACAGTCAAAGCGATGCAGGATCTGATGACGCCGAAGGAAATTGCCGCAGCGTATTCGGGGTCGACGGTGTACATCGAAGTGAGCTGGAAGCTGATCGACCTGGCTTCGGGACAACCTTTGTATCACCAGTCCTGGGAAGGGAAACCAGCCTACGTGCGGACACCGAAAGGCGACCTGGAGCCTGTGTTGACCGCGCAGGCACAGAAGAACAGCGTGCCGATCGGCGGTAGCCACTCCGGTTCCGGATTTGCTGTCACCGAGAACGGATTCATTCTGACCAATCGCCATGTGGCTGCACCCTGGAAAGCCTACCAGATGTTACCGGCAGGGGTGCGACTCGAGCTGAATCAGAAGAAGGAATTGGTCGCCGTCGAAAATGTTCCCCAACACCGATGGTATCCCGAAAAAAGCGTCTGGTCGCAAACGCCTCTGGGTGAACAGAAACCTGTTGCCGGACGACATGATCGCCTCGAAGTTACTTTCGCCAACAACAAGCTGCGAATTCCTGCGAAACTCGCCAGGGTCTCGGACGAGCATGACGTGGCCTTGATCAAGGTGGACACACCGGCAGCGGTCAAACCGACCGTACTCGCGCCCGAATCGAGCTACGAGGATGTCAGGCCCGGCGATCCGATTACCGTGCTGGGTTATCCCGGAGTTTCGCCCAAGGTATTCTTCGCCGGCAAATCGAAAGACATGCTCGACCCGGGTGGAATGAATATCGTAGACATTCCGGTTCCGACCGTCACACCAGGGTCCATCGGCAAGGTCATACGAGGCACGGTAACGACTGCCAGCGGTGGGAAAGACGATTACTATAGCGCCTCGGATTCCTACCAACTGACTGCCAACGCCACCGGACCAGGTAATAGTGGCGGGCCAGTTTTCGACAATCGTGGGCGGGTCATTGGCCTCTTCTACGCTGGCAACCCGACCATCACCTTTGCGGTACCCATCAAGTTCGCAAAGGAACTGATGGAAGTCAAGGCCGTGCTCCAGTAATATGATTGTGCGCTGACAGCCCATGACCATGCTCGCCAACGCGGCGATTGGCGAATATCGACTGCTCGAATCGCTTGGTGCAGGTGGTATGGGCGAGGTGTACCGCGCGGTACACTCCAGAATCGGACGGATCGTCGCAGTCAAGATTCTTTCGGGTACCGAACCCGGATCAGGTCTGGTCGAGCGCTTTACCAACGAAGCGCGGATCCAGGCTGGGCTGCACCATCCGCACATTGCCGAACTCTATGATTTCGTCGAGTTCGAAGGACGCCCATGCATCATCATGGAGTATGTGGACGGCATCACCCTCCATGACCGGATACAGCGTGCTCGTGCTGGGCTACCGGTGGCCGAGGCGCTGGCCATCTTTCGTGCCGTGGTCGAAGCCATCACCTATCTGCACGAGCGCGGCATCCTTCATCGGGACATCAAGTCCTCGAACATCAAGCTGAGTTCGTCTGGACAGGTCAAGCTGCTCGACTTTGGCATTGCCAAGGATCCCAGCAGCAAGCGTCTGACGATGGCAGGCGGCTGTATCGGCACGATGGATTACCTGGCGCCTGAACAGATCAGGGGCAAGCCAGCGGATGCACGGGCAGATGTCTGGTCGCTGGGCGTCCTGTTCTACGAAATGCTGACTGCCAACATGCCATTCGCCGCCGACTCTGTAGGTGTACTCTGTGAACGCATCAGCCGCGCAGAGTACCCTACTCCGACGCTGGCCTCGCCGATGTCAGACGATCTGCAGCGCATCATCAGGCGCTGTCTGCGCAGCAATGCGTCGGAACGTTATCATGATGCCTGCGAGCTGCTTGACGACCTTAAGCAAATCGGACGATCACCTCCTGCGCAGATGGTAGTAGCGGATCAAGGATTCCGATCAGGGGGGTGGTCGGCCTGGCGGGGACACTGGCCTCTGATCGGCAGCGGATTCCTGCTTGCGGGCGTACTGCTGGCAGGATTCTTATGGAAGATGCGGCCGGAAACCGTGGTGAACTCTCCGCTCACCAGCGCAGGCTCCGAGCCGATGGTTCCTACCGGGCTGCAGGGTGCCGCGCTGAGGGTGGTGCGCATCGGTACGATTGATGGGCCTGCAGATATCTACGAAGATGGCAAACTGCTTGGCACGACGGTGAAAGTATTCGAGAAACAGTATCCGGTAGGGGCCCATGTCATATTGACGCTCAAGCGAGAAGGACATGAAGATGAGCGCGTGGCGTTCGAGGTTCGCCAGAGCGGTAACGAGTTTCTGGCCTGGCAACTCCGACCGAAAGAGAGAAAGTGATCCCATGAGCGATGCGTCCGTATACTATATTTTCCAGACCTGCATGGCCACTGACATCGGTTGCGTGCGAACCAGCAACCAGGATTCGATTGCTTTTGTTTCTCCGGGCGACCCCGATGAACGCAAGAGGCGAGGTGTTCTGGCGGTGGTGGCGGATGGCATGGGCGGGCACAATGGCGGCGAGGTGGCGAGCAAGCTGGCGGTGGATACGATCTGCAGTCATTACTTCGCAGCGCATGATGATGACCCTCTGCATACGATCGAGCAGGCGCTACGGGAGGCGAATGCTGCGATTTTTCGCGCTGCCGAGGCCGACAGGGCGCTCTCGGGAATGGGAACCACGGCGACGGTGCTGGCTCTGTCTGGACGGGGCATGTGGTTTGGGCATGTCGGTGACAGTCGGCTCTACCGTTGCTCACATGGCCAGGTCACGCAATTGACCAAGGATGACACCCTGGTCGAACAACTGGTCAACGAAGGACTGATCTCGCCCGAACACGCACGCTACCACCCTGAGCGCAATGTACTGTTGCGGTCATTGGGCACGCGCCCGGATCTGCGGGTCACCGCCCAGGTCGGCGACCCGCCAGAGGTCGGCGACTACTTCGTACTCTGCTCTGATGGGTTGTACGACTGTGTCGATGCGCCCGAGATTGCCCAGGTGGTCGAATCGTCCGACCCGCAGGTTGCCTGTCGGCGGCTGATCGAACTTGCGCGCGAGCGAGGTGGCAGCGACAACATTTCCGTCGGGATCATTGCCGTTCGGCTTCCCGAGGCCGTGGAGAGACCGATACCGGTAACGCGTGAAATGGTCACTAGCAACCTAGAGGTCAGGTGATGGGCAACCAGGTGATCGGTGATTTCGAACTCGTCGCCAAAATTGGCGAAGGAGGGATGGGTGAGGTTTTCAAGGGCCGCGACCCGATGCTTGAACGCGATGTCGCGATCAAATCACTGCGCCCGGAATTTGCCGCGCGTGCAGACATTCTCGAACGCTTCCGAACCGAGGCAGTGGCCCTGGCACGCCTCAACCATCCGAACATCGCCGGCGTCTACCGGTTTTTCCGGCATGCTGACCAGTACTACATGGTCATGGAATTTGTCGCTGGCGAAACGCTCGACCAGCTCGTCGTTCGACGCGGCGCGTTACCCTGGCAGGAAGCGATACGCTATGGCATTGCCGCGCTGAACGGTCTTGAGCACGCGCACCGTGCAGGTGTGGTGCACCGCGATATCAAGCCTGCCAACATGATGGTGGCAGTGGACGGGTCGCTGAAGTTGATGGATTTCGGCATCGCGCGCATCCTCGAGAAGATGCGCCTGACGCGTAGCGGACATCTGATCGGGACGCTCGAGTACATGTCCCCCGAACAGGTCCAGGGCCGGGATGTGGACGCCCGCTCGGATCTGTACTCGCTGGCCGTGGTTCTTTTCGAGCTGTTGACCGGGCGTGTCCCGTTCTCGAAGGGGACCGACTTCGAAATCATGAAAGCGCAGATCGAGGAGCCGCCGCCTCCACTACGCCAGTTTGCAGGCAGCCTGCCGGTAGTGCTTGAGAACATCCTGTCACGAGCGCTGGCCAAGGATCCTGCGCAGCGCTACCCTGATGCCAGCGCGTTTCGCAACGCGCTGGAGGGAGCGTTATCCAGTCATTTGCCGCCCCCCGACGCGGCTCCCCACCCGGTTCCCGCGACACGCCTGTTTGCTCCGCAGGATGCCATATCTACGGCAGCAGACATTGGCCGATCCGCCAGTATCGCGGAGCCGGAGACCGCCCGGATTGCTGCCGATGCAAACAGGGAAACCATGGGTGCATCGCCAGGACTAGCGCTCTGGAAAAAGTACCCGGGCATTCTGGCCCTGCTTGTTGCGCTATTGATGCTAGGTGGTCTGGGCTGGTGGAGCAGCAGCAAGAAGACTCCTGCGTCACCGGCGGAAGCGTCCAGTGGGCTGGTGCAAAAACCTCCGGCGGGGGCAACGACTGCGCCTTCGTTGCCGCGTAGCGAGCCTGCTGCTGCGGCCACTGTGAACGCATCAACGCTGCGCGAGCCGATGCTACCGGCGAGTACCCTACAATCCGTTCCGACCGAGGTCGGCACGCCAGCCACGATCCCGGCGCCACCACCGGACCCTGTTGCTCGTCCTACTACCGCCAGCCGCGAGCGAGCCAGCCCGGATTCGGGCGAGAAGGTCGCAGTCACCTCAAAGGTGAAGGAAGCCCCTTCACCACGAGCGAATATCCGCAGCGACCGAAATCCGCCGGTCGTCAAGCGTGACGATTCCGGTTCGGCGGGCGGATGGACCATACGAAAATGATCAATCGCTTGCCAACGATCCCGCTACTGCGTGTCCTGCTGCTCAGTTCCGGCACGGTCCTGCTTGCCGCCTGCGCCACTGGCCAGGGTTCCACCCCGATCGACACCATTCAGTCCTGGTTCTCGCGCAAGGATAAAGGAGTGCGCCAGCCTGGTGAAAAGCTTGTCAGCCCTCCTGATGTCGTCTGGAAAGAGCGCAACTGCGCCAGACTGCAACGTCCCTACATTGACATTGACTTGAACGAAATCCTGCCCTCCCGCGTTCCCGCAGGCGAAGAGTTCAATCACCGCATGGTCTATTCGATGTGTCCGCTGCGTACTGGGGAAGGAGTGGTGGGGGACCTTTCCCGCCGCATCACGTTCAAGGGCAACACGGTCTTTGAAGACATTTCACGTCGTTTCGAGATCAAACCCGGCAAGTGGCAGCTTGACGCTTTCATCGGCATTCCGGCAGAGGCCCCCGCCGGTGTCTATGCTCTGGAAGTCGCTTTTTCAGGTGGCTCAGTACGGTTTCAGCGTAGTGCGAATCTGGTGGTCAGCCGACGCTAGGGCCCGGACCATCCAAGTCCCGCCCTGTCGCGATGATTCGCCTGTCCTCCCATTGGCCGTGGCAGGAAAGGCCGAGGCACGGCTCATTGGTGAAGGTGCGAGATGAAATTTATCGACGAGTTCCGTGATGGAAACCTGGCCAGGGGTCTGGCGGCGGCGATGCGGCAGGCAGTGCGGGCGGATCGCGACTATCACTTCATGGAATTTTGCGGTGGGCACACACATGCCATTTCGCGCTATGGGGTCAATGATCTGTTGCCGCCAAATGTGCGCATGATTCACGGACCAGGCTGTCCGGTATGCGTGCTGCCGATCGGACGGATCGACATGGCGATCGCGTTCGCTCGTGACCTGGGCGTCATCCTGTGCAGCTACGGTGATCCCATGCGCGTGCCGGCATCCGGCGGGCTGTCGCTGCTCAAAGCGAAAGCGGGATTGGGCAGGCATGCGGGCAGCGACACCGTCAGCAAGGACAAGCATCGCGGCGAAATCCGGATGATCTATTCGGGTGCCGACGCGCTGGCCATCGCGCAGCAGAACCCTGCCCGCGAGGTGGTCTTCTTTGCCATCGGTTTCGAAACCACGACGCCGCCAACGGCGGTGCTCATCAAACAGGCGCAGGCGCTTGGTCTCGGGAACTTCTCGGTATTCTGCTGCCATGTGCTGACACCGTCGGCGATTGCCAGCATTCTCGAATCACCTGAGGTCCGGCAATGGGGCAGCGTGCGGATCGACGGTTTCATCGGACCAGCGCATGTCTCAACGATCATCGGCACGCGGCCGTACGAGTTCTTTGCCGAGGAATATCGCAAGCCGGTGGTGATCGCCGGCTTCGAACCGCTCGACGTGATGCAGTCGATCCTGATGCTGATCAGGCAGGTCAACACTGATCGGGCGGTGGTTGAGAACCAGTTTACGCGCGCCGTGACGCGCGACGGCAATCGCAAGGCGCAGCGTCTAGTGGCCGAAGTCTTCGAACTGCGTCGCTCTTTTGCCTGGCGCGGACTGGGCGAGCTGCCCTACAGTGCGCTCGGTATCCGCAAGGAATTCGCCAACTTCGACGCCGAGCGCCGCTTTGCGGTTCGCTACCAGGCGGTGGCCGATCATCCGGCCTGCGATTGTGGTGCGATCCTGCGTGGCGTCAAGCGACCGCAGGAATGCCGGATTTTCGGCAGCGTATGCACCCCGGAAAACCCCATCGGCTCGTGCATGGTTTCTTCGGAAGGAGCGTGTGCAGCACACTATTCGTATGGGCGTTTTGCCGACGTAGCGGCGGTGTCATGAAGGACGTCCGCAAGGGCTACATCCGCCCCCTCGATCTGCGGCAAGGCCGTGTCGACATGACGCATGGCAGCGGTGGGCGGGCGATGGCGCAACTGATCGAGGAACTGTTCGCAAGACGGCTCGGCAACGCCTACCTGGGGCAAGGCAACGATGCGGCCGTGCTGCCGATGCCGCCAGGCCGGCTGGTGTTGTCCACCGATGCGCATGTCGTCTCGCCGCTGTTCTTCCCCGGCGGCGACATTGGCTGCCTGGCGGTGCACGGAACGATCAACGACGTCGCGGTGATGGGGGCAAGGCCGCTGTATCTGGCGGCCAGCTTCATTCTCGAGGAGGGCTTCCCGCTCGGCGATCTGGCGCGCATCGTCGAATCGATGGCGCGCGCCGCCAGCGACGCCGGCGTGCCGGTGGCGACCGGCGATACCAAGGTGGTCGAACAGGGCAAGGGAGATGGCGTCTACATCACGACCACCGGCGCCGGCGTCGTCGCCGAGGGCGCCGACTACGCCGGCGACCGCGCCCGCGCCGGCGACCGGATCCTCGTTTCCGGCAGCATCGCCGAACATGGCATGGCGATCATGGCGCAGCGCGAAAGCCTCGGTTTTGCCGCGAACATCGTTTCCGACACCGCCGCGCTGCATGGCCTGATCGCCGCCATGCGCGCGAGTGGGGCGGCCATTCGCGTGCTGCGCGATCCGACGCGAGGCGGGGTTGCGACGACGCTCAACGAGATCGCTCGCCAGTCGGGTGTCGGCATGATGCTGCAGGAGAGCGCGCTGCCGGTCCAGCCCGAGGTGGCCGCCGCCTGCGAGTTCCTCGGTCTCGACCCGCTGTATGTCGCCAACGAGGGTAAGTTGCTGGCGATCGTCGCGCCGCAGGATTGCGACGCACTGCTCGCCGCGATGCAGGCACACCCGCTCGGCCGGCGTGCGGCGGTGATCGGCAGCGTGCATCAGGACGCGCAGCATTTCGTACAGATGACCACGACCTTTGGCGGCCGGCGTATCGTCGACTGGCTGAGCGGCGAACAATTGCCGCGCATCTGCTGAACCGAGATGCGCATCCTCTTCCTCTGCCACGCTTTCAACAGCCTCAGCCAGCGCCTGTATAGCGAGCTGCGCGCGCGTGGGCATCAGTTGTCGATCGAATACGACATCGCCGACGTGGTGGCCGAGGAAGCCGTTGCGCTGTTCCGGCCCGAGTTGATCGTTGCACCGTATCTGCGCCGCGCGATTCCGGAGTCGATCTGGCGCCGCTACTGCTGTCTGGTGGTCCATCCGGGAATCGTCGGCGACCGTGGCCCGTCGGCGCTCGACTGGGCGATTCAGGAGGGCGAGCGGAATTGGGGGGTCACGGTCCTGCAGGCGACCGCCGAGATGGATGCCGGCCCGGTCTGGGCAACCGAAACCTTTCCGATGCGAAAGGTCAAGAAGTCGAGCCTCTATCGCCACGAGGTCACCGAAGCCGCGGTGCGCGCGCTGTTGAAAGCCGTCGAGCGTTTCGTTGTCGGTGGCTTCGTGCCGACGCCGGTCGACGATGCCGACCCAACCATTCCAGGCAGACAGCGGCCGTTGATGAAGCAGGTCGATCGCGCCATTGACTGGCAGTGCGATGAAACGGCGCGCGTGCTGGCCAGGATCAACGCCGCCGATGGTTTTCCCGGCGTCGCCGATCGCTTGTTTGGCGAGCCCTGCCGCCTGTTCGACGCCTGGCCCGAAGAGACCCTATGCACATTACGCCCCGGAGCGCCGGGCGGGGTGATCGCTTGGCGCGAGACCGCGATCCTGCGCGCAACGGTCGATGGCGCGGTATGGATCGGTCACTTGCGCCGCGAGGAACCTGGCAACTCGCTCAAGCTGCCGGCGACGCAGGTCTTTTCAGCAGCACTGGCGACGATTCCGGAAGCACCGCTCGACGGCTATTTCGCTTCGGCCGGGCGTACCTGGCAGGACATTCGCTATGAACAAGCCGGGCGCGTGGGTTTCCTGCACTTCGACTTCTACAACGGCGCCATGAGCACTCGTCAATGCCAGCGCCTGCAGGCAGCTTACGCCTGGGCACGGCAGCAGCCGATCCGTGTGCTGGTGTTGATGGGTGGACGCGACTACTGGTCGAACGGCATCCACCTCTCCTGTATCGAAGCGGCTGAATCGCCGGCGGATGAATCCTGGGCCAACATCAACGCCATCGACGATCTCGCCGAGGCGATCCTGTGCAGCGAGAACCAGATTACGATCGCCGCGCTGCAGGGCAATTGCGGCGCCGGCGGCTGCTTCCTGGCGCGCGCTGCCGATCTGGTCTGGGCACGCGCCGGCGTGCTGCTCAATCCGCATTACCGCAACATGGGCAACCTGTTTGGCTCGGAATACTGGACCTACCTGCTGCCGGCGCGCGTCGGGATGGCGGGAGCGCGGGCGATCATGCACCACCGGCTGCCGATGACTGCCGCCGCTGCGGTCGCTGCAGGTTTGATCGACGCCAGTCTGGCAGGCGATCCCGACGCTTTCCGGATCGATGTCGCCCGCCGCGCCGCCGAACTGGCCATGGCTCCCGACCTCGACGAGCGGCTGCGGGCCAAGCGGGCGAAGCGCCTGGCCGACGAAACGGCGAAGCCCCTAGCGAGCTATCGTGCGGAGGAACTCGCCGAACTGCAGCGCAATTTCTATGGCTTCGATCCCAGTTATCACGTCGCCCGCTTCCATTTCGTGCACAAGACGCCGAATTCATGGACGCCGCGCCATCTGGCGATTCATCGCGATCTCGGCTGGAGCGTGCCGCCATGACCGCCAGGTCGAGGTTGCCGGCGGTACTGGTCGTCGATGACGAGCCGCGCTCGCAGGAAGCCTTGCGACGAACGCTTGAGGAGGACTTCGAAGTGTTTACCGCCGCAAGCGCCGAGCAGGCGCAGCGGATCATGGAAACCGAGTGGGTACAGATCATCGTCTGCGACCAGCGCATGCCGGAAACGACCGGCGTCGAGTTTCTCAAGAGCGTCCGCAGTCGGTGGCCGGATACCCTGCGTATCATCCTGTCCGGTTACACCGATGCCGAGGACATCATTGCCGGGGTCAACGAGGCCGGCATCTACCAGTATCTGATGAAACCCTGGCAGCCCGAGCAACTGCTGCTGACGCTGCAGACCGCGGCCAGGATCTATCGCCTGCAGCAGGAGAACCAGCGGCTCTCGGTCGAGTTGCGCACCGCCGAACCGGTGCTCGCCAAGCGTGTCGAGATCAAGCACGAACGCGCCAAACGCGAGTTGGCTCTCGACGGGCTGGTGCGAACTCCGGAAAGCCCGCTCAATGCGGTCTGTCATCTGGTCGAGAAACTCGCGCCTTTTGACCTTTCCGTCCTGATCAGCGGTGAGTCGGGGACCGGCAAGGAGATGCTGGCGCGTGCCATCCATTACTGCAGTCGGCGTGCCGACAAGGCTTTCGTCGTCGAGAACTGTGGTGCGCTGCCCGATCAGTTGCTCGAAGCCGAGCTTTTTGGTTACAAGCGCGGGGCATTCACCGGCGCCTATGAAGATCGCATCGGCCGTTTCCAGCAGGCTGACGGCGGCACCCTCTTTCTCGACGAAATCGGCGATACCAGCCCGGCGTTTCAGGTCAAGCTGCTGCGCGTACTGCAGGAAGGCGAGTTCCGGCCGCTCGGTGCGGCGCGCCCGCATTCGGTCGATATTCGGGTGGTGGCAGCCACTCATCACGACCTCGAAGCCGACGTGCGCGCTGGCGCCTTCCGCGAGGATCTCTACTACCGGCTGGCAACCGTGACGCTGCACGTGCCGGCGTTGCGCGAGCGCGCGATGGACATTCCGCTGCTCGCCGGCCGCCTGCTCGAAGCCAGTCAGAAGCTGCTCGGCAAAGCGGTCGATGGCTTCACGACCGAGGCGATCGTTTGTCTCGCGGCGTACCGCTGGCCAGGCAATGTGCGCGAGCTGCAGAACGAGATTCTGCGCATGCTGGCGCTCTGTGAATCGCCGCGCCTCGGTGCCGACCTGCTGGCGCCGCGCATCCTGCGCTCGCCGGCGGTCGACCAGCAGGACGACCGCCTGCTCGATCTGATCGCCGTCGATGGCGGGCTCAAGGAGCGGATGGAAGCACTCGAAGCGCGCGTGCTCAAGGAAACGATGATCCGCAGTCGCTGGAACAAGTCGCGGGCGGCGAGCGAGCTGGGCCTGTCGCGCGTCGGCTTGCGCAACAAGCTCCTGCGTTACGGGCTGGAGCGGGCATGAAACTTCTCTGGCTGCAGGCGGCCGGTTGCGGCGGCTGTACGCAGTCCCTGCTCGGTGCCGAGAGTCGCGCCGGGGTACTCACGCAGTTCGCCGACAGCGGTCTCGATCTGATATGGCACCCCGGCCTGTCGGAAGCCAGTGGCGACGAGGCGCGGGCGATCCTGCAGGCGGCCGCCGACGGCCGCCTGCCGTTCGACATCCTCTGCGTCGAAGGCGCGCTGCTGCGCGGACCGAATGGCAGCGGGCGCTTCCAGATCCTGTCCGGCAGCGGCCGCCCGCTGATCGAATGGGTCTGCGAGCTGGCGGCACGCGCCGCCTATGTGCTGGCCATCGGCACCTGCAGTGCCTATGGCGGGATCGTTTCCGGTGGCGAAAACATCACCGGCGCCTGCGGACTACAGTTCGACGGCGATCAGGAAGGCGGCCTGCTCGGCACCGATTTTTGTTCCGGCGCGGGCCTGCCGGTGATCAACGTCGCCGGCTGCCCGACGCATCCCGGCTGGATCGTCGATACCCTGCTCTCGCTGGCCCTTGGCGCCTTGCGCGCGGCCGACCTCGACGCCTGGCAGCGACCGCGTTTCTACACCGAACAACTGGTCCATCACGGCTGCCCGAGGAACGAATTCTACGAATTCAAGGCCAGCGCGCAGAAACTCTCCGACCTTGGCTGCCTGATGGAGAACATGGGCTGCAAGGGCACACAGGCCAACGCCGACTGCAACCTGCGGCCGTGGCATGGCGTCGGCTCGTGCGTGCGCGGCGGCTTCGCCTGCATTTCCTGCACCGAGCCCGGTTTCGAGGAGCCCGGGCATCCGTTCATGGAGACGCCGAAGATTGCCGGCATCCCGTCCGGTCTGCCGGTCGACATGCCGAAGGCATGGTTTGTCGCCCTCGCCGCGCTGTCCAAATCGGCCACCCCGAAGCGCGTCCGCGAGAACTCACGTTCCGACCATCCGCTGATCGCGCCGGGAATCCGCAAGAGCGGTCCGAAGTGACGCGGCGCCTGACCATCGGTCCGTTCAATCGCGTCGAAGGCGACCTTGAAGTGACGCTCGAAGTCTCCGACGGTCGCGTCGCCTCGGCACAGGTCAGCTCGTCGCTCTATCGTGGCTTCGAACACCTCTTGCTCGCCAAGCACCCACTCGACGCGCTGGTGATCGTACCGCGCATCTGCGGCATCTGCTCGGTATCGCAGTCGGCCGCTGCCGCGGCGGCGCTGGCCGACGCGGCCGGGCTGCAGATGCCACCCAACGGCCGCCTGGCCGCCAATCTGATCCTCGCCTGCGAAAACCTGGCTGATCATCTGACCCATTTCTACCTCTTCTTCATGCCCGACTTCGCGCGTGCCGCCTACCGCAAGCGCTCCTGGCATGCCGCGACCGAGCGGCGTTTCCAGGCCAGCGTCGGCGAGGCGCTACGCGAGGTGCTGCCGGCGCGCGCCGACCTGCTGCGCCTGATGGGCCATCTCGCCGGCAAGTGGCCGCACAGTCTGGCACTGCAGCCGGGCGGCACGACGCGGGCGGTGACGGCAACCGAGAAGGTGCGCCTGCTCGCCGTCCTGCGCGAGTTCCGCGCTTTCCTGAGCCGCACCGTCTTTGGCGACGTGCTCGAGAACGTCTCCGCGATCGGCAGCGCCGACCAACTCGCCGCCTGGGCGGAGGGCCGGTCGGCCGATCTGCCGCGTTTCCTCGAAATCGCCCGCGATCTCGGTCTCGCTCGCCGCGGACGCGCCACTGACAGTTTTCTCAGTTACGGCGCCTACGCGCATGGCGACGGCGACGGCCAGCCGCTCTTTGCGCGCGGCGTCTGGCAGGACGAACGCCGGCCCTTCGACGAGCAGGCGATCCGCGAGGACGTGACGCATGCGTGGCTGCACGGCGACCGGCCGCTGCATCCTGGACAAGGGGAAACGCACCCGCTCACCGGCGAGTTTGCCGACAAGGCCGGCGCCTATACCTGGTGCAAGGCGCCGCGTTACGACGGGCGCATCGTCGAGACCGGCGCCCTGGCTCGCCAGATGGTCGCCGGACAGCCGCTACTGCGTGCGCTGGTGGCCGCTGACGGCGGCAGCGTCCTGGCGCGGGTCGTCGCCCGGCTGCTCGAACTCGCCCTGGTGGTGCCGGCGATGGAGCGCTGGGTACGCGCCCTGACGCCGGGCGAGGCCTTCTGTCATCCCTGGCAGTTGCCGGATCAGGCGAGCGGCGTTGGCCTCGTCGAAGCCGCGCGGGGATCTCTGGGCCACTGGCTGCGCATCGAACGTGGCAAGATCGCCGGCTACCAGATCATCGCCCCGACCACCTGGAACTTCTCGCCACGCGATGCGGCGGGCGTTCCCGGCGCACTCGAGCAGGCGCTGGTCGGGTTGCCCGTGGGCCAAGGCGAAAGGGTGCCGCTCGTCGTTCAGCACGTCGTGCGGTCGTTCGATCCGTGCATGGTATGCACGGTGCACTAACTAACAGACTGCTTATATAGCAACTGTTTTAAGCTGATTTCTGTACCGGAGCGGTATTTAGGTATCACGACTGGTATCACATCATTTTGATGTTTACCGCCGTGGTACCTGCCGGCAAATGACAAAGCTGGGCCGGCAATAGCCACAGCCACCCCGGCAATGCAATCAA
Source organism: Candidatus Accumulibacter cognatus (assembly GCF_000584975.1). NCBI lineage: Bacteria > Pseudomonadati > Pseudomonadota > Betaproteobacteria > Candidatus Accumulibacter > Candidatus Accumulibacter cognatus. The sequence goes on from NZ_JDST02000056.1 coordinate 17,687, forward strand.
ATGTCGATATCTGTCACGAGCATGACAAATATCGGCACACAAATTCCCATCAACAACATTCAGCCAATTTCCCTGTCAGGCAATTGGCAAAAAAACATTTGTTGTTGGATAAGGAAAAACGTTGAGTTAGTAGTACCACACCGGTATGCGGAAGGCATATCTGGCACGTCAGCTGCTCTGTACTGGACATCCACGATCAAACAGAGGAGTCCAGAAATGAGTGAACTGCAAGACGAGGTCTTGACCGAAGACGAGGTCGGCGCCCTTGTGAAATCCTCGCAGCGCCGTTTGGCCAAATGCCGCTTGGATGGGCAACCGGTGTTTCCATTTTTTATGGTGGCAGGTCAGCCGCGTTACCTACGTTCTCAGGTCCTTCGGACACTGGCAACCGGCGTTCCCGCAACGCCCACGAATACTCAGCCACCGGGGATTGCGAAGGAAAAACGCGGACGTGGCCGTCCCCGCATTCATCTGCAAACGTAATGCGGATAAATGACCCCGCGTGAAACCCTAGAAATCAGCCAAATGAACTGACATCAATCGCCCCACGGGAGTGACAGCATGGAAAATATTTGCGAGCAATTCGATGGCCCCGAATCGACAGATGACGAACTTGAACGGGAATTCCTCGAAAGTGGTCTGCCAACCACCATGCCGAAATCGGTCGTCAGCCAAGCGCAGCAGATGCGGGATGAATGGGAATACCGAATCGATTGCGTCGACGGGCATGTCGGCTTCCGCCATCTGCCTTTCGAAACCGCGCGAGAGCTAATCGCAGCTGTGAAAGACGCGGGGCTCGACCGTTACGGAAATCGGCGTGATACGCCGGATGTTTATGTGAAAAAACTGCGCGTGCATTTCGGCCGACGCGGCGACGGCCGCCTCTGGTACTACACCGGAACGCACTGGCAACCCTTCGACGACGAGGAGGTTATTTCGGCGGCGTCGCACTTAATTGAAGCGTGTGGCGGTAGCCAGAAAGATCCGCGCAAAGCGCGTGACCTGTGCCAGATGCTGCTGTCCCTCGCCAAGAAGGTTCCGGAGACGGAAGCTGGAATCAACACCGGCAATGGTTTGTTGGTCCGGAACGGTGATACGTGGGAAATCGTTCCCCATTGCCCCGACGACGGACAGTTGAGTTGCCTGCCGTATGGTTACGACTCGAAGGCGGATTGCCCGCGGTGGCGACAGTTTTTGGTCGAGGTTCAGCCCGACCCGGCGGTTCAGTTGTTCCTTCAGGAACTCGTTGGCTACATCTTGCTGGGCGTTTCGCGCCCCCGCGCCGAAGTGTTTTTTGTTCTTCTCGGCATCGGCAAGAACGGGAAATCAGTCTTCATAGAACTCATTCGGTTATTGGTCGGCGAATCTGCTTGCGGCGCTTTGTCGATGCATCAATTCACCAATCGAAATCTTGAAATCCTGGTAGGCAAATTGGTGAATATCGGTTCGGAGACTGAAGAATCCCAGCCGATGCCCACTGCGCTGTTCAAACAGGCGGTCTCCGGTGAATTAGTCTTGGCCGAGCCAAAGTACAGGAGTCATTACTCCTTCCGGAACACTGCCGCGCTGCTGTTCGCGGTAAACGGTTTGCCATCGATCACTGACAAATCCGACGGCATCTGGCGGCGCGTCAAAATCGTCCCTTGGCTGCGGGTGATCGAAAACGAAGATCGCGACTTGATCCAGAAACTCAAAATTGAATTGCCCGGAATTCTCAACTGGGCACTGGAGGGCGCGAGCGCCGTTCTCCGCCGCGGGCACCTGATCGATCCGCCGCAAGTCACCGCGGCAGTCAGCAAGGCGCGAACTGAGAATAACTCGGTGTCCCTTTTCCTGTCGGAATGCGCCGAGTACGGCAAGCCGCCCTACGACCATCGAATTTCCAAGTCCGATGCCTACCGTGCGTATCAGGTCTGGTGCGAGGGCTCGTACCGTCCATTGGCACGCCATAACTTCGGGCGCGAAATCTCGCGTCTTCTGCAATGTCGGGACGATCTCAAGGTGTCGGCGTACTACATCGACATCGATGGCTTCGATTTGAAGAGCAGGCCAGACGCGTATCCCTTTTATATCCCTGAGGGCCGGATCCTGCGCATCGTCAACTCGGACAAGGGACAAACTCGGACGAAAGCCGCGGTCGGCATGGTTACCCGGAACGGCAGCGATGGCAACCGCTGACCCGTACGTCGGAGGTGTCGGAGACGTGTGCGCAAACTTTTCCGGGGTACGCAATGTATGTCATCTGAAGCGTCGCCATTGCAAACTCACCACCCCCTCTCCGACATCTCCGACAAACCGTCGAAACCCTTGGTTTCCAAGCCAACGGCGATGTCGGAGAGGCGTCCGACAAAATTCTTTCCCGGCAGCCGAAGCCCCCTGGGGGCAAGGATCGGGGGCATTCTGAATTCCGACACACCACCCATTCCGTCGCCCCGTGAGGGGCGACGGCTACCGGGAGAAAATTCATGAAGAAGACCGGACTCGATGGTCTGCGCTGGATTTCGCCGGAGCTTGTCATGCTCGGCCTCGGTTGCGTGCGCGATCGGCGAGAACGCAACAAGTGGCGGTCGCCGCAGAACGAGGTAATCACGCTCGACGGTGACAGGGTGTACAACCACAGCACGGGAGCGGGTGGCGGTGGAGCCGTGGATGTCGTGATGCACGTGACCGGTTGGACGCTCGGTGCGTCTGCCGGATGGCTGCGGCGGTTCGCGGCGACATCGGAGGCCATCGACGGAGAAATCGAGCACCGCTGCGAACCGAGTCGTTCGGACGACGTCGAGGTGCCAGACTTCTCCCCGCCGCCGGCCAGCGAGGCGGCGTGGCCGCGAGCCCTCGCCTACCTCGTGGGGCGCGGACTCGATCCGCAAATACTGGAGACGTTGCGCTCCAGCGGCGACGTGTTTGCCGAGGAAAAACACCAGGAAACCGACGAAGTCGATCGTGACCGTTCGGCCCGTGCGGGCGAAGTGGTTTTCCGAACACGGCCGATCATCAATGTCACGTTTCTGCGACGCGCCTACGACGGTACGCCGACCGGAGTGGTCCGTCGGGGAATCTTCGGTGACTTCAAACAAACCTTGGGCAAAAAGGAGGCCGGCTGCTTTTCAGTCGGCAACCGTCTCGCGCCCGACGTGATCGCGATCGTCGAATCACCGGTCGACGCGATTTCTTATCGTCAGCTTCATTCGCCCGACGACATGCTGGTGCTGAGTTCCGACGGTGCCGGCACCGTCTATCGCCCGCTGCTCGACCGATTTCCGAACGCCGAAATCCGGCTCGCCCAGGATGCCGACGCGGCCGGAGATGCGATGGCCGAGCGACTCCGAGCGCTGTTCTCGACCCGCCGAATCCTGCGCGACAGACCGCTCAGCGCGAAGGATTGGAACGATGTCCTTCGGCAACGCTGTCGACAGACCTGCAACCTTTATCCGGACGCGCCATGATCCAGAACCCGGTATTTCGCATCGTAACGGCTCTTTCCGAGCTGTATGCGCAGTTGCCAGCTTCGCAAGCCGAACCTGGCATTTGCCCCAACACCGGTTTGGTTTCGACCCGGCAGTGCCGAAAGACCGTCGATTGGTCTCCAGACTTTGTTCCGAGTGGTCGGACGCCGAGGCGCATTTCGGTCTACCGTTGCTGTCGGCGCGGCACAGGGATGCGGCAATATCATTGGCTATGCAGGCGGTGTTGCGTTGTGCGAGCCTGTCGGATCAGGTCAACTGCGCGGAAGTCCTCGTTGCCGCGGGATATTTTTCGCGATCGCTGATCGGCGCGCTCGATCGGAGCGTGCTCGGCAGGCGGCACGAAGATTGGCGGAATCACGCCGATCTGGCGACCTATCTCCCGCACGTTCTGGCTGCGAACCGGCGCAACCCGCAATTCGCGGACCGGCTCGGCGGACCGATGGTGTTCGCCGCACTGGTCGACCGGTATGGCAATGAGTCCCGCACAAGAATTCGCGCGGGTGAAACCTACTGGCCGATGGAATGAGCGACAAACATCCGAAGATGGCGGCACACGCCGCCAGGATGTCCCACGAAGCGTAGCTGAACCGGTGCCGCGCCGATTGTTTCGGCACGGGGTTATGCGCTGAAAAGACTTATGCTATTCTGCGCAACACCCCAAGCAATAGAAGTAGGGAAATGATCCGCTGCCAATTATCCACGCTCATGGGCCGAGAAAAGCTTCGCATTGCGGATGTCTCTCGTCGCACGGGCCTGAATCGCAGCACGATCACCGCTCTCTACAAGGAAACGACCACGCGGGTCGATCTCCCGGCCATCGAGCAGCTCTGCCGGCTGTTCAGTTGCCAGGTCGGCGACCTGTTCGAGTACGTCGAGGACGGCAGCGAGGTGAACCTGTGACGCTCGGTGCAGCACGCTGGCACGTCATCGCCGAGTCCAACTTCGCATGGGAGCGAGAGGCGCTGGACTGGCTTCGAAGCCAACTACCCGATCGCGACCCGTGGCACGTCTGGACCAACTTCGAGTTCATCGACGACGAGGGCAAGGTCAGCGAAGTCGATGCTCTGGTGCTTTCGCCGGCTGGGCTTTTTCTCGTCGAGATCAAGAGCCGCCCGGGAGTCCTGACGGGCGATGTGCACAGCTGGACCTGGAACACCGATGGCCGATCGACCACGGTCGACAACCCGGTCATCCTCGCCAATCGCAAGGCCAAGCGCCTCGCCAGCCTGCTCAAGCGGCAGCCGGCCATCACCAAGGCCAAGATCCGCCTGCCCTTCGTCGAGCCGGCGATTTTTCTCTCGTCCACCAGTCTGTCCTGCCGGCTCGAAGGGCTGGCCAAGTCGGCCACCTTCCAGCATGGCCGCCCCGGTTCCCAGGGCGACCCGGGGATCGTCGGGGCACTGGCCAACGGCATCACGAATCGATCGGCGACCACCGTCGACTCGCAACAGGCACGCGCCATCGCTCGCGGCCTCACCGAGGCCGGCATCCGCCCCTCCAACAAGCACCGCCAGGTGGGCGACTACCGCCTGGGCAAGCTCCTATCCGAGGGCGAAGGGTTTCAGGACTGGGAGGCCCAGCACGTCAGCATCGACACGGTTCATCGCCGTGTCCGTATCTACACCGTGGCTTCCGCCTCCTCCCCCGAGGCTCGTGCTACACGCGTGCGCCAGGCGCGGCGCGAATTCGAAATCCTCGAAGGCATCGACCACCCCGGCATCCTGAAGGTCAAGGACTACAAGGAGACCGAGCTCGGCCCAGCACTGATCTTCGATCACGACCCCAAGGCCATGCGCCTGGATCACCTGCTGCGCGACTACGGCAAGGACCTCTCAGTCACGCAACGCTTGCAGCTCGTGCGCGACATCGCCGAGACGTTGAAATACGCCCACTCGAAGCGCCTGTACCACCGTGCCCTGGGGCCTCAGAGCATCCTCGTTCATGGCATCGGAATTGGCAGCGGTACGTTGCATCTGCGACTGATGAACTGGCAGACCGCGTCGCGTAACGTCGGTGAGTCAGCGTCGCCGTACACCGTGCATCGAACAACCGGAACGCAGCACGTCGAGGACTATGTCGAAGACCCGGGGATGATCTACCTCGCCCCGGAGACGACCCGCGCCGACCCGGCGCATGGTCCGAGCCTGGATGTGTTCTCGCTGGGCTGCATTGCGTATCAACTCTTCAGCGGCCAGCCACCCGCCGAGTCGGTGCTCGACCTCGCAGAGAAGCTGCGCGTTGGCCAGGGGCTGCGCCTGTCGGACGTGATGGACGGCTGTGGCGCGCGGCAGCAGGAACTGATCCAGTTCGCCACCTGCCCCGACGTGCTCGCCCGCTACGACACGGTTCAGGACTTCCTGGATGATCTGGATCGAGTCGAGGACGAGCTCACGACCCCCGACCCGGAAGCGACTGTCGACCCCAGCGTCGCCAGCGCGGGCGATCGCCTGGACGGCGGCTTCACGGTCGTCAAACGCATGGGGCGCGGCTCCTCCAGCGACGCGCTGCTGGTGCGCAAGGACGGCAGCGACGAAGAGCACGTCCTCAAGGTCGCCTGCGACGTCGCGCACAACGACCGCCTGGCCGCGGAGGGCGAGGTCCTCGCGCGGCTTCATCACCAAAACATCGTCGCCCACCGCGAGACACTCACCGTCGCCGGCCGAACGGCTTTGCTGATCAAGAGCGCCGGCAGCCGCACGATGGCCGAAAAACTCAAAGACGAGGGGCGCCTGTCGCTCGACATGCTGCAGCGCTTCGGCGAAGAGCTGATCGAAGCGGTGAACCACCTCGAAGCCGAAGGTGTCGCCCACCGCGACATCAAGCCCGAGAACATAGGCATCGCCGAGAACCGCACGGGTAAGCTGCAGCTCGTGCTGTTCGACTTCTCGCTGTGCCGTACGCCGGCCGACAACATCACGGCCGGAACCCACCCCTACCTCGACCCGTTCCTCACACTGCGCCGGCCACCGCGCTGGGATCTATACGCCGAACGCTTCGCGCTGGCCGTCACGCTCTACGAGATGGCGGTCGGCCAGCCGCCAGTCTGGGGCGACGGACAGACCTCGCCGGCCATGCTTGACGTCGAGGCCACCATCGAGCGCGACGTCTTCGACCCGGTCACGCGCGAAGGTTTCACCGCGTTCTTCTCGAAAGCCCTGAAGCGCGAATACCGCGAACGCTTCGACAATTCCGAAGACATGCTGCGCGCGTGGCGCGCCATTTTTGCCGCACGACAAACGATTCATCCGGGTGAGTCCGGCGCAGCGGAGGGCCTGGCCGCCATCGCCATGACGGCCACGCCGCTCACGACGATGGCCGAGCTGGGCTACAGCCTGGAAGCGCAGGACATTCTGGAGCGCATGGGCATCCACAACGCCCGCGAACTGCTGGCCGTCGATCGCATCCGCTTCCGTTACCTGCGCGGCGTAGGCGACAAGATCCGCAAGGAGATTCGTCTCACCGCCAAGGAACTCGCCCGTCTGCGGCCCGACCTCACGCAGGGCCGCAGTACTGCGCACGACGCCGACGAGGAGGTCGGCGGCGCCGTCAGCGTCAATGAACTGGCCGCGCAGTTGCTGCCGCGCCGCCCCGCCGGTGATGACCGACCGGAGGAAGCCGCCCTCGCGCACTACCTCGGGCTGGATGACAGTGTGCAGGCCGGCACCTGGCCCAACCTTGGCGATTCCGCGCAAGCCAATCAGGTCGACCGGGGAACGCTGACCGCCGCACTCATCAAGGCCCGCGAGCGCTGGCTCAAGAATCCCGCCTTCACCGAGCTACGTCAGCAACTCGACACCCTGCTGCGCAGCCAGGGCCAGGTGATGAGCGCCCACGAGAGCGCCATGGCCCTGCTCGCACTGCGCGGCTGCGCATCGCAGGACGATGCGGAGCGGCTGCGTCAGGCCATGGCCGTGCTGCGAGCCGCGGTCGAAGCCGAATCGCACCTCGATCAGCCGCGGTTCGAAGCGTTCGATCACCAGCCGCGTGCACTGATTGCCAGCGCATCGCCGTGGGCCGACTACGCCCGGCAGCTTGGCGCCGCCGCCGACGCATGCGCTCTGGCAGATCCCCTGCTCCCGCCACCCCGTGTGCTCGAAACGCTGGAAGGCGTCCCCCTGCCGGCCGCCCTGGCCGGTGAAGGCGCGCCCGCTGCGACGCTGACACCTACCCGACTCCTGCGTCTGGCCACCTCGGCGTCGCGAAAGGCGGCGCTGTCCAGCCGCCAGGAGATCTACCCCCGCGGCATGGCGCCGCTACAAGCCTTGCGCCAGTCCCTGGGAGCCCTGATCGGCGCACCGCAATTGCGTGCGCGTGAAATCCAGGATCGCGTGCGCGGCCGCTATCCCGATGCCGCCGCCGTACCAGGTCGCCCCGAACTGGACCGCCTGCTCGAAGCCGCTGGCGCACCGCTGAGCTGGGACCCCTCTGCTGCGGAAGGTGCCGGCGCGTACCGACTCTCGACCTTGGGCAGCGTGCAGACGGCCGGCACCACCACAGTGTTCTCGCGTCACACCACCGAGCTCGCGATGCGAGCCGGTGGCGACGGTGCCGGAGCCGCTGCTGTTGCCGAACTGGCCGACGCCGCTGCGATCGAGGAGCGCCTCACCCGAAGCCTTCAGCAAGGCGGCCTTCTGGTGCTGACCGTTCCCCCGCGCATTGCGCGCCGGGCGGAAGCCGAACTGCTGCATCGCTTCGGGCAGCCGGGTACTCGGCCGGCGCCATTGCAGCGCGTGAACTTCGACGCGCTGCTGCTGGACGCATTGCGCGAGCAGGCAACGGCCGCCCGCGTCGACTGGAATGTCGTCCTCGAGGCCGACGCCGCCGACCGTGGTAGCCGGCACTGGATCAACCTTCAGCGGCTCGTGCAGCGAACGCTGCCCACGTTGCGCGCCGCACTGCTGCAAGGCTCGGCGCCGATCCTGCTGGTCAGCGCCGGCCTGCTCGCCCGCTACGACCTCGTGACGCTGATCAGCGAGGTCGAGGAGCACGCCGGCCGTCCAGGCCAAACACCCGCAGTCTGGTTGCTGCTGCCCACGACGCACCAGGGCCTGCCGGTCATCGATGGCGTCGCGGTACCGATCGTGAACAACATCCAGAACACCCGCACCTTGGCGCTGGCACAGGCCTGGGTGGAGAACAAACACCGCGCGAGCATCGCCTCGTAGATCCTCGTAGCCACCATGCCAAACGCCACAACGGGAAGAACCGCTCAGTGATCAACGCCCCCCAACTGCTCGCAGACCTGACCAGCCTGCTCAAGCGCCTCGAAGACGACCTGCGCCAGCGCATTGCGGAGGTGGCCGAGCTGAAGACTGGCCTGCAGGCCGAGTGGCAGGCCGCCCGCGACTCCGATCGCACAGCAGAGACTTTCGATAGCTGGGCCTACCAAGTCATCACGCAGGCGGGCGTACATTGGCTGCTGAGCTGCGTGTTCCTGCGTTTCATCGAGGACAATGGACTGGTCGAGCGCCCTTGGCTGGGCGGCACGCCGGATTCAGGCCGTCTGGCGCTGGCGCGTGACCGGCATGAGGCTTACTTCCGAGAGAAGCCGCTGGAGAGCGACCGCGAATACCTGCTGGCGTGCTTCCGCGAAGCCGGCACGCTGCCGGGGCTACATACCTTCTTCGACGAGGCGCACAACCCGGTCTTTCGCCTCGGCATCAGCGGTGACGCGGCAATGGCTCTGCGCCAGTTCTGGCAGCAGGTGAACCCGAACACCGGCTCCCTGGCCCACGACTTCACCGACCCCGACTGGAACACCCGCTTCCTGGGCGATCTGTACCAGGACCTGTCCGAAGCCACGCGTAAGCGCTACGCGCTGTTGCAGACGCCCGAGTTCGTCGAGGAATTCATCCTCGACCGCACGCTGACGCCTGCGATCCGAGAGTTCGGCTTCCGCGAAGCGCGAATGATCGATCCGACCTGCGGCTCAGGCCACTTCCTGCTGGGCGGCTTCCAGCGTCTGGTTGATGAGTGGATTCGACAAGAGCCAGCGCGCAACCCGCGCGACATCGCCCAGCGCGCGCTGGACGCCGTCGCCGGAGTGGATTTGAATCCATTTGCCGTCGCGATCTCTCGTTTCCGGCTGCTGGTCGCAGCGCTTAACGTCAGTGGCGTGCATCGTCTGTCCGAAGCGCCCGACTTCAAGCTGAACGTCGCCATCGGCGACAGCCTCCTGCATGGGAGCCGCTTCGGGCTGAAAGCCTCAGTCGGCATGTTCGAGGGCGCCGAACACTACGCCGGCACCGGGCTGGCTCACGCCTACGCCAGCGAAGACCTCGCCGAGGTGAACCGCCTCCTCGGTCAGCAGTACCACGCCGTGGTGGGGAACCCACCGTACATCGTCGTCAAGGATGCGGCGCTGAACGCGGCATACCGGCAGCGCTATGCGAGCTGCCACATGAAGTACTCGCTCGGCGCACCGTTCACAGAGCGCTTCTTCGAGCTGGCGCTCACGGGCAACGGTCGGGCCGCCGGCTTCGTCGGGCTGATCACCACCAACAGCTTCATGAAGCGCGAGTTCGGCAGCAAGCTTATCGAGCAAGTACTGCCACGGTTGGACCTGACACACGTCGTCGACACCGCAGGCGCCTACATCCCAGGGCACGGCACGCCCACTGTGATCCTGTTCGGCCGGCATCGGGCACCGGTCGGCGACGCGGTGCGCACGGTTATGGGCATCAAGGGCGAGCCCAGCACGCCGAACGATCCGGCGTACGGACTGGTGTGGTCGGCCATCGTCGAGCAGATCGATCAGGCGGGGTCGGAGAGTGCGTTCGTCAGCGTGGCTGATACGCCACGATCGATATTCGAGCGCCATCCCTGGAGCATCGGAGGCGGTGGAGCAGCAGAACTGAAGGAAACGATCGAGTCGGACAGGTCTCGTCTCAGCACCATCACAAGCAACATCGGATTCGTAGCCATCCCTGGTGAGGACGATGCGTTCGTGATGCCCATGCGAAGGGCCGCATGCCTAGGATTTGAGGTTCGCGAATTCTTGGTTGGCGACGGGGTACGAGACTGGTCATTGACAAGCGATAGTGTCCTGGCCTTTCCATACGAGCTAGTTGGCGGCACGCTGGAGCCAAAGCGCCCAGCTCAGGGACAACTGGCCGATCAACACTTCTGGAGTCTGCGCACAAACCTTCGCAACAGATTAATGTTCGGCAAGACGCCAGAGCAGGCAGGCCTCAATTGGTGGGAACTGAGTTTTCTGTCGAAGGACAGACTAACTGCTGGCCCACTGATTAGTTTTTCGGAGGTCGCCACGCACAATCACTTCGTTCTTTCGCGTCGGCAACAAGCTTTCAAACACTCCGCGCCGGTGATCAAGCTGCCGACCGGCGCCAGGGAGGACGAACACCTCGGGCTGCTCGGGTTGCTGAACTCGTCGGTGGCGTGCTTCTGGTTCAAGCAGGTTTGCCACAACAAGGGCAGCACCGTAGATCAGCACGGCGCTCGGCAACGCACGGCGCCGTTCGAGGACTTCTACGCGCTGAACTCGACCAAGGTGTCCGAGTTTCCGATGTGTGAACAGCGCCCGACGGAGCTGGCGCGGACGCTCGACACGCTGGCCCGCGACATCGAGGCATGTGTGCCAGCGGCCCGATTTCGGTACGCCGGCCAAGGCTCGCAACGACTGCCCACGAGGCAGACCCTCGACGAGATGCGCGTTCGTGCCGCTGGGCTGCGTCGCCAGGCTGTCGCATGGCAGGAAGAACTCGACTGGGAGTGCTACCGCCTCTACGGCCTGCTGCCCGCCGATGCTGGTCAGTTACGCTACGAGTTAGGCGCGCCGCCCGAAGTCCACTTGGGCGAGCGAGCCTTCGAGATCGTGCTCGCCCGCCGCATGGCTGCCGGCCGTGAAACGACCACTTGGTTCGAACGCCACGGTTCCAAGCCCATCACCGACATTCCGTCGCACTGGCCCGAAGGCTATCAGCAGGTTGTCCAACGCCGCATCGCCCTGATCGAGCGTGACCGCAACATCGGCCTGATCGAGCGCCCCGAATACAAGCGCCGCTGGAACACCCCCGCCTGGGACGACCTGGAACGCGCCGCGCTGCGCGATTGGCTGCTTGCCCGACTGGAAGCACCGCACCTGTGGCCGGCCGGTGCCGACCGGCCGGCCCAGCTCACCACGGTCAACCGCCTAGCTGACGCGGTGCGTGCGGACGCTGCCTTCATGCAGATCGCCGAGCTGTACGCCGGCCATTCGGGCTTCGATCTCACCCAGGTCGTAGCCGAGCTCGTCGCCGGCGAATCGGTGCCCTTCCTGCCTGTGCTGCGCTACACAGACACCGGCCTGCGCAAGCGCGCGCAATGGGAAGACACTTGGGCGCTACAGCGGCGCGAGGATGCCAATGAGAAGGTCGGCAAGATCCCAGTCCCGCCAAAGTACCAGAGCAAGGACTTCCTGAAGGCGGATTTCTGGCGCCTGCGCGGCGGTCTGGACGTGCCGAAGGAGCGGTGGGTCAGCTACCCCGGCTGCGAACGCGGCGCCGACACCAGCCTGCCCATCGCCTGGGCGGGCTGGAACCATCTGCAGCAGGCCACTGCCCTGGCGGCCTACTACCTGGAGATGAAAGAGAACGAGGGTTGGGAGCCCGCGCGCCTGCAACCGCTGCTCGCCGGCCTGCTGGAACTGGTGCCCTGGCTGGAGCAGTGGCACAACGAGATCGATCCGACATACGGCGAGCGCATGGGCACCTACTATCGCGGCTTCGTCAATGACGAGGCCAGGGCGCTCGGATTCACGTTGGATGACCTGAGAAGCTGGCGACCCGCTGCGACGGCGACCCGTCGAGGGCGCGCAAGGAGGGCTTCATGAGCACGATTCAACCGCTTTCGTCCATCTGGCCATACGAAATGCAGGCACTGCAATGACCGATCAATCACCCACCGACCTGGGGCCGGCCGCGGTGTCGTCAGCCGACGCGCTCGTCCGTTTTGGATCAGCCGAAATTTCCGAGCGTGATCGACAGGCGGCTCTGACCGCGCTGATAACCGCCAAGGTCTTGCCAAAACAGGCGGGAGACGAGCGGGTGGCGGCCGGTCGCATGCACTTGTTGCGACAGGCGCGCACTGGCGTCGACCCAACCGAGCGATTGCTCGCGATCGCCGAGAGCATCCGTCTCGGGCAAGTGGTACGGCGATGGTCGGAAGAAATCGCCAAGGAACTGGCTCCGGCGTTCGAATCTGAAATTCCGCCAATGCGCATGCTCAGCGACGCGGATGATCGTTTGAATCTGGCCCGCGCCTGCACCCAGATGGCGGTACCTTGGCTACCCACCTATCTGGCGCGTTCGGTCGCCGAGGAGGAGGCCGGAGAGAAAGCGCGCACCCAAGCTGTCGCGGCCTTGCTGGCACGTTCGGCCAACTTGAGCCAGGCCATGAATCTCCTGGCCGATTCATTCGAGGTCCTTCGCCCAATGACCGAGGCTCCTAGCGATACAGTGGCGAGGCGCATTACGCGCACCTTGAGTGTCCTCCGCGAAGGTCTGCTGGAAAGCGAGCTTGAAGCCGGTGACGAACTGGGCAATGCCCTGCATCGCCTGGTTTCCGGTCCGCTGGCGATCGTCGGGCGACCGGTGGATGAGAAAGTGCAAACAGATCTGTCGCGGGAGTCTCTTCTTACGGTTCACGACATTGTTCGCACGAGGTTGTCGGTGGTGATCGCACCCGAGACCTACCGAGTCGTAACGTATTGCCGCAAGCTGTGCGGCGGCAGCAGTTGGCCCGACGAGCTGAAAAAGCCTTTGGAGCGCCTGATTACGGATGTGTCCGAAGCACTCGTGCTTCTAGGTCGCCAGGGGCAGTGTGATCAGGGACTGTTGGTGCAGCTTGAGGCATTGACCAACCCAGCGCGGGCACGTGCCTTGGCTCGCGAGATTTCGGCACGTCATCCGGAACTGCCCGAAGGCGTTCGAGACTGGCTGGAAACCGGCCGCCAGCGTGTCGTTCGCGAGGCAAGCTCGGCTGCGGTCGAGACCGTCGCTGCTCGGGCTGACGAGAGCATAGGCCTTGCGCTCCAGGCCGCCCGTGAAGTGCGCTCGCTCCGCGACAGCTTGCGCGAGCCGCTCAAGTCCAGCCTTGAAATCTTTGAGCCGGCGTTGGCTCCGTTGACCATGAACCTGCTGGACCGCGTCCAGGTTGTCGCGGTTCAAATCGAGCAGGCTGCTGCGTTGCGTGGGCTGGACCTGTACGGGACTCCCGGTGAGGAAATCGACGTGTCGCAAAAGTACTTCACTGTCGTGGGTGCGGTACCGCGTCAACGCATGGTGATTCGACAACCGGCCGTTGTCCGCAAGCGGGCAGACGGTTCGATTGGCGATGTGGTGACCAAAGGGCTCGTCGAGTGACGGGCGTTTCATCCATTCCAAGAAAGGCATTCAGGGAACCCATGGATCAGAAAACCGCATCAGTGCTGCTGGCCAGTCTTTTGGAACGCATCGAACGCGACAACGCGATCGGCGTGGTGTCTTCGCTCGAGAAGCGGGCGTTGCAGTTGGCGCTGCAGGCCTTGTCGGGCGATGCGGGTCCCGCCTTGGTACCAACAATCGCTCCGCCTCGACCCGGTTCGGACGGCATGGCTCCGCCGGATGACGTGCCGGCACCACCTCCGGCTGCAACTCCTCAGACATTCTCATTGCCCAACGTCGATCTCGATCTGACGTCTCTGGACCGCGGAACCCCGGCCAATCCTGGCGTAATGCTTTGCCTCGACTTCGGAACCGCGATGTCGAAGGCGTTTGCGATGACATCTTCTGAGCAGCACTTCGAACTCCCATTGGGAGCGATCGCGGGGCGCCAGGGATACGCGTTGCCATCGTCCGTGTTCATCGGTGACAACGGAAAGGCCTATTTCGGGTTCGAGGCGATCGAGCTGAGCCAGGAACTCGTCGAGTCCGGTCGTGAGCGGCTGGACTCGATCAAGCACTGGTTGAGTTTGCGGCGCGAAGGCAACCTCGACGGCGAGAGCTGTGTCCTTCAGCCCGCGCTGAACCCCATAACCTCGGTCAAGCTCACCCAGGGCGACCTGATCAGGATCTATCTGGCGTACCTGACCGACATGGCGGGCATCGCCTTGGGGCAACTTGAAATCGACGGCGTCCGCATTGAGCGCCTTGTGAAGCGCCGATTTGCACGTCCTTGCTGGCCGGACGAGAACCAGGCGAAGTGGGCAGATGCCTTGATGCGGTCGATGATCGCTGAAGCACAGATCCTGGCAGACACGTTTAGTCGCCGGTGGTCAGGTGGCATCGATGTGACGGAGCTGAAAGCAGCCGTCGAAAAAGTGAAGGCATTGACTTCGCGCCCTGATTACGTGATCGAGGAGGGGGTGCCCGAACCGGTGGCGGTCGCGGCTGGTGCGTTCGGGAGCATCGAGAATTTGCGCGACGCCTTCATGGTCGTCGACGTCGGCGCAGGCACGACCGACTTTGGCCTGTTCGTTTCGACGCGACGACAGAATGAGGAGACGGTCCGCGTGTTTCAGGTCCCCGCGTCAATTCAGGGACTGATGCAAGCCGGGGACAAGGTCGACGGAATGCTGCGCGTGTTTATCGCGCAGAGAGAGTCGATCGATACTGCCGACAGTGCAGGGCGCATGAACATGGCTGACCTGACCCGAAAGATCAGGAGCCTGAAAGAAACGCTGTTCAAGGCCGGTCAAGTCGAGTACGCGCTAGCCGACGGAACCGTTGGTCACTTGACCGTCGAGGGATTTCTCGCCGACGAGCGAGTCACTCGATTTGCCGCAGCGATTGAGGAAGGCTTCACAAAATCTCTCGAAGCACTGGACGCGTCGTGGCTGCGTTGGTTGTCTGCGCCCGGGGTACGGCTGAGGGTTGTTCTTACTGGCGGCAGTTCGCAATTGCCGATGGTGAAGGGGCTTACTGAAGGCGCTATCCAGGTCAAAGACTTCCGGATCCAACGCGAACCCGTCGATCCCCGACCAGAGTGGATGGATGACGTCTCGGACGAGCTGCGAGAGGTCTACCCGCAATTGGCCGTAGCGATTGGTGGCGCGGCCGAGAAGATGCCCCAGTCTCTGACAGCGCCACCAGTTTTCGGCGGAGGCACGAGCCAGACGAGTTACGTTGCCGGTCGTCTGCAGATTTCCGGTGGTTAAGCAGTTTGAATGTGCCTTTGCTGCTCTTTCCCGCGGCAAGGACACCGCATTGATCGAACGGCGACGGCGCGAGCGATCACGTAACGCTTCCGCCGCTCCCTCCCCGCCCAGCGCAGGGGTGACGTGCGCCAGAGGGCAATCAGTTGATTGTGTAAAATTCGACCACTTTTTTTATCACGGTGATAAACTAAATGCCCGATCTGTGGCGCATTCCTTTCGATTCGTTGGCGCAGCCGACCGCTAGACGCCGGGTTATCCCCGGCGGGCCGGTGTTCGATCTGGCGATCGTGCAGGGCATGGTTACCGCCGGCGAAATGGGCGAGGACTCGGTTTGGGTCGCCACCGACAGTTGCGAACGCGATTTGGAAAACGCGGCGTGGGACTACGGCGATGTGCTGCAAATGTTGTCTTGTGCGCGCCCGGCGGACTTCAAGAACGCCGAGTGGTGTCAGGTAAAGGGCGGGGAGTTATATCCCTGCGATGTCTATCGATTTGGTTTTGACTGCGAACGGCGTGTGCGAAATGCGCGTGGCCTCGAGGTCTATTTGAAGTTCTCCGTGACCGACGACGGCCGGCTCACTCTGGTGCTGGTCTCGTGTCACGGCTCTCGCTGAGGAGGTGGAGATCATGGTGAATCGGCATGGGAGTCTGGGTGTGTGCCCGGCGTGCCGCAAGGGCTGCCTGGTGGCCGCGGAACGCATCCGGGTGTTTGAGCCGCATGGCAAGCATGTGGAAGTGAAGCTGCAGACCTCGCAATGTGACGCCTGCGGTGAAACGACAACGACCGCTTCGCAGCACAAGAGCAACCTGCGCGCTTTGGCCGAGCGGAAGGTCAATTACGACGGACTTCTGATGGGCGAAGAGATCCTTGCGTTACGCAAGCGCTATGGTTTGACGCAGCAGCAGGCATCGGCGGTCTTCGGCAAGGGCAAGATTGCATTCTCTCGCTACGAGTCCGAGACGACCTACCCAGACGAGAGCACCACCTTGCTGCTGAGGCTGGCGATCGAGCGGCCGGAGGTAATGAAGGATCTGGCCGACAAGGCCGGCGTGGAATTGCCGCTTTGGCTGGAACGTTGTGAGGACAGTCAGCGAGTGAAGCTGCGGTCAATTCGGCGGGTGCCGGCCCCTGCGACCCACAAGGAGCACGCGCGTGTGTCGATGTACGGGGCCGAATCCGCCTTGGCACGACTTGCCACGGCAGTTGACGTCAAGAAGTCCTGGACGACGTGGACCAAAGCGGCTTGTAATGATTCGCAAGAGCTGGAGGCTGTCGCATCATGAAGCCCGCGCCGCTCCAGTTGCTGCAGATGATGTTCCGGAAGGTCTCCGTCGAACTCGACGAGCGTCACGCGCCTCCGGAACCACCCAATCCCTTCACGTCGATCTTCGTCTTCGACGGGGTGGAGATCAATACGGAGTGCGGCATCGGCGAACTGGACCCGGCTCACGAACGCGGGCGCTTGTATATGGTGACCTTGCGCGTCTTGATCGACAACCAGCCCAAGGAAGAAGCGCAGCAAGGCAAGTACAGCCCGTATCTCATCGACGTCGACGCACGCGGCGTGGTCATCGTGCCCAAGGCAGCCGAGCAACTCGCGCCGCCGGAAGATCTTGCCATGGTGAACGGTGCGTCGCTGCTGTGGTCTGCAGTACGCGAGCAGGTGCTGTCACTTACGTCTCGCATGCTGGCCGGACCGGTAATGCTGCCGACCATGAACTTCCATGATCTTAGGAAGGGGCCTGAATCCTCTGAAGCGGCTGAGCCGGTTGCGAAGCCCCTGAAGGGAAGAAAGGCCAAGATCTCGGCTGCCAAGGAGTGAGCTCGACCGACTTGGTACGGTTGCCCTCGAATTGGGTGGGCCCGTCCCGGGTAAGCGTGAAAGCAATGAGCCACGTTTCTTGACATGTTTGTTCGGACAATATTTCCGCCCCAAGAGGCGGAATGCAGGGAAGGAGTCTGCTGATGACGCTGCTGAATAATCTGATCTCCATTCCGGAGCGCGTGCATCAAGGCGACTTCGTTCTGCAGCTGACCAAAGGGGTCACGGAACCGGAGCAGACACTGCGCGACTACGTGGTAACACCTCAACTGGTCGATGCCTTCAGCAATGCGCTTGGTTTCATTCAGCAGGCGGTGCAGACGGGGAATAGCAAGGCCGCCTACCTGCACGGCAGCTTCGGCTCCGGCAAGAGCCACTTCATGGCGGTGCTGAACCTGCTGCTGGCTGGAAACACCCAGGCGCGCTCGACTCCAGAGCTGGCCGATGTCGTGGCGCGCCACGGCTGGACGCATGGCCGCAAGTTCCTGCTCGTCCCGTATCACATGATCGGGGCCCGCGACATGGAGTCGGCCATCCTTGGACAGTACGCCGAGTTCGTGCGCAAGAAACACCCGGAAGCGCCAGCTCCTGGCTTTTACCTGGCGGAAGGCCTGTTCAAGGATGCGTGCGAACTTCGCGAACGCATGGGGGACGACAGGTTCTTTGCCGACCTGAACAAGAGCACTGGCGGCCACGGGGACGGCGGTGGTGGCTGGGGCGAATTGGAGAGTGGCTGGGACGAGGCAAGTTTCGAGGCCGCCATGCTCGAGCCGCCCAATGGCGAAGAGCGCTCACGCCTCGTTGGCGACCTGATTACGCAGTTCTTCTCGGCATACCGCAGTCTGGCCGGAAGCGGCGAGTCCTTCGTCTCGCTGGACGATGGTCTAAGCATCATGAGCCGCCATGCCCAGGCCCTCGGTTACGATGCAGTCATATTGTTCCTGGACGAGCTGGTGCTCTGGCTCGCGAGCCACGCCGCCGACGTCAGCTTCGTCAGCCGCGAGGGCACGAAGCTGGTGAAGCTCGTGGAGGCGACCAACGCGGATCGGCCCGTGCCCCTGATCAGTTTCGTGGCCCGACAGCGCGACTTGCGCGACCTGGTCGGCGAGAACCTCGCCGGATCGGTGCAATTGCAGTTCAGCGATGTGCTGAAGCACTGGGAAGCGCGCTTCCACCGTATCACGCTCGAGGATCGCAACCTGCCGGCTATCGCCGAAAAGCGCGTGCTGCGCCCGGTGGACGAAGCTGCGCGCCAGACGCTGCAGGCCACGTTCGACGACGTGATGAGGATGCGCAAGGACGTGCTCGACACCCTGCTCACGACC
The DNA here is from genome assembly GCF_000584975.1 of Candidatus Accumulibacter cognatus. NCBI lineage: Bacteria > Pseudomonadati > Pseudomonadota > Betaproteobacteria > Candidatus Accumulibacter > Candidatus Accumulibacter cognatus. The sequence goes on from NZ_JDST02000056.1 coordinate 36,435, forward strand.
ACGTCCGACCGGGAGATGTTCCGCAAGGTCTATCCGTTCAGCCCCGCGCTGGTACAGACATTGATCGCCGTCTCGGCGGCGCTGCAGCGCGAGCGCACCGCGCTGAAGCTGATGCTTCAGTTGCTGGTCGACCGTAGGGCGGACCTCGAACTCGGGCAACTGATTCCGGTGGGCGACCTTTACGACGCCATCGCTGACGGTGACGAGCCATTTTCGGAAGGCATGCGCCTGCACTTCGACAATGCGAAGCGTCTGTACAACCAGCGACTGCTGCCCATGCTGGAGCGCCACCACAGCGTCACCTGGGAGGCGATCAAGCTCGACCAGGCAGACCCGACAGCGGCCAAGAACCTGCGCAACGACGCGCGGCTGCTCAAGACACTGCTGCTCGGTGCACTGGTGCCCGAGGTGGAGTCGCTCAAGGGCCTGACCTCGCAGCGTTTGGCGGCACTGAACCATGGCACCTTCCGCTCGCCCATTCCGGGGCGCGAGGCGCAGGACGTCCTGCGCAAATGCCGCGACTGGGCCAGCGAGATCGGCGAGATCAAGATCACCGAGGACCAAAACCCGGTGATCTCGATCCAGGTCACTGGCGTCGACATTGAGCCCATCCTGCGTGCGGCCGAAGCCAACGACAACGCCGGCAATCGGCGCAAGAAGATCCGCGAGACCCTGTTCGAACAGCTGGGCATTCAAGACACCGGCGGGTTGTTCACGACCTACGAATTCGTCTGGCGCGGCACGCGGCGTGAGGTCGAGCTGCTTTACGAGAACGTCCGCGAGATGACCGATGACCGCCTGCGTGGCCGCTCGGGCGCATGGTCCGTGGTGATTGATTTCCCGTTCGACGACGCGAATTTCGGTCCGGCGGATGATCTGGCGCGCCTCGGGGCATACCGCGGCGGCGACACGCGAACACTCGTGTGGCTGCCCGCGTTCCTCAGCAACAAGGCGCTGGCTGACTTGGGCCGCCTGGTGGTGCTCGACTACATCCTGCAGGGCGATCGCTTCGACAACTACGCGGCGCACCTCTCGTTCGTCGACCGTGTGCAGGCCAAGGCATTGGCCAGGAATCAGCTCGACCAGTTGCGGATTAAGCTCCGTTCGCAGCTCGAAGTGGCCTACGGGATCAGCAATGAGCCGCGGGACGCGGTGAACAACCCACTCTCGGCAGATCAGCAGTTCCAGTCGCTGGATCCGACGCTGTCGCCGCGCCCTCCTGTCGGCGCCGACTTTCGCAGCGCCTTCGAGAGCTTGCTAGGTCAGCTATTTGCCCACCAGTACCCGGCGCATCCCGAGTTCGACGCCGAGATCAAGGCCAGCGTCATCAAGAAGGTCTGGCCGGAGGTGCAGAAGGCGATTGAATCGCCTGGCCAGCGCGGGCTGGTGCAAGACAGCTCGACGCGCAAGCTGGTACGCACGGTGGTGAACCCCTGCCAGCTGGGCCAGATGGGCGAGACCCACCTGTTGATCGAGCCGCACTGGCAGTCGCGATTCGGACAGAGCCACGCGCGCGAAGGCGGCGGGCAGATCACGGTGGCCAAGCTGCGCCGCTGGATCGACACTCCGGTGCCGATGGGACTGCCGATCGAGCTGCAGAACCTCATCATCCTGGCCTACGCCGCAGCAACCAACCGCCGCTTCACGCTGCGCGGCGGGCCGGTCGAACCTACCATCGACAGCCTTTCGGACGATCTCGAGCTCAAGGAGCAGGCACTGCCCAACGCTGCCGACTGGCAGACAGCACTGCAACGCGCTGCCAGCCTGTTTGGTCTGACGCTCGCGCAGACACTCAATGCAGCCAATGTCGGCCGTCTGGTCGATGACGTGAAGCAAGCAGCCAGCGGCAAGCGCGAGGCGGTGGGCCGGCTGGTTGCCCAGGTCCGTGACCGGTCGAACCGCTATGCAGCGGGCAGCATCGGTGCCCGTCAGCAAACGGCGGAGTCGGCGCAGGCGCTGCTGGCCACGCTCACGCAGGCCGCAGAAGGTGATGTCGTGACGTCGCTGGCCACCACGCCCCTGAATACCTCGGAGGCGGCGGTCAGTCGCACCCTGGGCCAGGCCCAGTCGTGCGCCGACACGCTCACCAACGGCAACTGGCAGTTGTTCGACGTGGTCCGCGATCTCGGTGACCATCGACGCGAAGCGGCAGCCGGAATCATGAGTCGCCTCGCCGAAGTGCTGACCGCCGACGAGCATGTCGTCCCGCTCAAGTCGCGACTGGCAGAGCTCGAACGAGACGGTATGCAGTTGCTGGCGGCTGCGGCGCCCCCGCAACCCCCCGCACCTGCCCCGGTCGCTCCTGGCGGGGGGGCTGCGCCCACGCCACTGCCCCCGGTTTTGCCTCCGACGCAAGGTTTCAACGGGCCCGAGGTAGTGGAAGAGAAGCAGGCGCTGCACCTGACCGGCGCCGCTGCCGTGGCGGAGTTGGAGGATCTGAAGGAGCGCATCGCAAGTGACCGCGATCTCGAGCTGACCCTCAGCTGGCGACTGGAGCGCAAGGGCACCCGACTATGAGCTTGTCGACCCCTCAGATCGCAGCGCAGCTCGATCGAGTGCTGGTGAGCGATCCGTCGACTATGGCCTTGGCGATTCGGTCGAAATCGCGTCAACCGTGGCCCGAGACTCTGATTCAGCATGGCCGACAGTTTGCGCTGCGGTGGTGCGAGTCGTCGCTGGCCATTCGCGAGGCACTGTGTGATGCCGAGCGGAACGATCCGGCAACCTCCGGGTTGGTGGTCATCACTCCGTTGGCGACACACGAGATCGCCGAGGACATTGCGGCGCGGTTGGCGCGCGCTCGAATTTTCCAGCCCGAGGGTTGGGACATCGTCCGCCAGTTATTCCAAGCCAAGGAAACCGATGCACGACTGGGGCGCTTCGCGTGGATGCCCCAGTGTCTGATCGACGGCGCGGCACAAGGGCCCTATCCGCCCGTGGCCAATGGTTTTCTTGGGCTGGAGACGGCATGGCAGGAGGTGCTGCAACGGTTTCTCAAGATTCCTGTGGCTCGCCCGGATTCCGTGGCTCTGCTCCACTGGTCGATGACGCCCGGAGCCGATGGGACGCTTGGTCTACTGCCCGCAGCGGCCAGGGCGGACGCGATGCGTTGGCTCGCCGAAACAGCCGGCAAAGCGGGGGATCTGGTCTTGGGTTGCGTGGACGCCGGTCGCACGACTGACGCCTTGCCGCTGGGCTTGGTGTGCGGCGTGGTTTTCGCGCCTGAGGGAGAAGGCCAGGCTGGGTTAGGGCAGGCGGCCATCCGCCTCGAACGATTCGTCAGCGACAAGCACATCGGCGTTCCGGAAGGTCGGGCCTGGGCCCGTGCAGCGGAGCAGGTGGTGCGGACGGCGGGATTGGAGGCTGCTCGCGCGGCGCTCGACCGTGCAGATGCCTTGCTGCGGGACCTGCGTGTCGCCGAATTTGCGCACTTCAGCGATCTGCTCCCCGCTGCGTTGGACCAGCGGCTACAGGACTTCGCGCTCGCCCTGGCGGCGCATGTTGCTGAGCCCACTGAGGCCAACCTGTCCGAAGTAGAGCGGCAGGCTAACCGCGTGCTCAGGCACGCGTTGATGGCTGCGCAACCGCCACGAGCGGAGCGCGTTGAAATGGCCCGCCGTCTGGCGCGCTGGATGTTGACAGTGCCCCAGCCCGCAACGCCGCTGCATGGCGCGGTGACCTGGCAGTCGGACGAAGGTGCGTTTGTGGACTGGGCACGCTTCCGTCTGCTCGGCGGCGACGAATTGCCTGAGCTTTCACAGGCCTACGGCGCATGCCGTGAGGCGCTGATTGCACGGCGGAACAAATTCGCCAAGCCGTTCGCCCAGGCGTTGATCGAGTGGAACGCGAATAAGCCGTCCGTTGACGGACGCCTGGTGCCTGTCGAATCCGTCCTCGAGCACGTCGTAGGGCCGATCGCCGCTACACATCCAACCTTGTTGCTGGTGATGGATGGCTTGAGCATCAGCATCTTTCGGGAACTGTTCGCGCGCAGCGTCAGCCATGGCTGGGCGGAGATGGTGTCGAGCGATCTCGGGCAGCCCCTGGTCGGGGTGGCGGCGCTGCCCACCGTAACCGAGGTGAGCCGTGCCAGCCTGCTTAGTGGACGGCTCACGCTCGGTACTGCCGCGCAGGAGCGAACCGGATTCGCGACGCATGCGGCGCTGCTGGCGCACTGCCGCGCTGGAGCGCCGCCCCGATTGTTCCACAAGGGCGACCTGACCGACGCGACCAACTTGGCGCCCGAGGTTCGTGTAGCGATCGCGGATCCCCATCAACGTGTGATCGGTGTGGTTTACAACGCGGTCGACGATCACCTGAGCGGCCCGGACCAGTTGCATCAACGTTGGTCGCTCGAAGACTTGAGACTGCTGCTGCCCTTGTTGCGTGAGGCCCGGGAAGCAAAACGCGTGGTCGTGATTACCGCGGACCATGGACATTTGCTGGACGATGGCACCACCCAGGTGAGCAGCGATGCCGAGAGTGATCGCTGGCGTCCGGGCAAAGACGGGCGCGCACCGCACGAGGTGGCGGTAAGTGGCGGGCGCGTGGTCACAAGCGATGGCTCAAACACGGTTGTGTGCCTTTGGGGAGAAAGCACTCGATACGGCGGGCGCAAGAACGGCTACCACGGTGGCCTGTCACCCCAGGAGGTGACGGTTCCGCTGAGCGTGATGGTGCCCTTAGGCATGAACTTGCCTGGGTGGACGCCCGCGCCGCCCGCACAGCCCGAGTGGTGGGAGCTGCCACCGATCCCGAAATCGAAAGAAACCAAGTCGGTGGAAGCACAACCCGTTCGACCGGTTGGCCGCAAGCCGACCGCACAAGTTGGTCAGCATCGGCTTTTCGATGAGACCGAGTTGCCGCTCGCACCGGCGCCGGGCTCGCCCGACTGGATCAGCGCCATGCTGAGCGGAACGATCTACGCGTCGCAAAAGCAACTGGCTGCTCGGGTTGCACTGCCTGACGAGAAGATGCGCGCGCTTTTGACCGCATTGGCTGAGCGTGGCGGCAAGCTCTCTCGCGCAGCACTGGCCCAGCGGCTCTCGCTGCCGGAGATCCGCCTCGGTGGCATGCTGAGCGCGGTAAGGCGAATGTTGAATGTGGACCAAGCACCGGTACTGGTTATCGATGAAGTCGCTGGAACGGTGGAATTGAACATCGCGCTGTTGCGCCAGCAGTTCCGGGTAGGCGACTCGAGGAATCAACGATGATCAGCGCAGCGCGGCGAGAAGACATCGTCGGTGCCCTGCGTCGCGGCACCGTACCGAGCAGCGGTCTTGATGCGCTGGCGGTAGGTATCGAATCGTTTGCGCCTACCCTAGACGAAGAGCTTGTAGCGGTCGCTGCAGGGCGCGGCGGATTCAAGGCCGTACGCGGCGAGTACGGCACCGGAAAGACCTTTTTCGGACGTTGGCTGCAGGAACGGGCGCGGACCCGCGGTTTTGCGGCGACGGAAGTCCAAATCAACGAGACTGAAACGCCACTGCACCGATTGGAAACCGTGTACCGCCGGCTCGTCGAACACCTGGGCACGGCCGACACCGCTAGCGGGGCTTTCCGAGGTGTCGTCGACGGCTGGTTCTATGCGCTGGAGCAGGATGTTCTGGCCGATACGTCGGTCGATCCGAACGACGCCGAGGAGTTGCTATTGCGCACCGATGCGCTGATGGAGGCGCGCATTGCCACGATCAGCAAAACTGCACCCGCGTTCTCGGCTGTGCTGCGCACCTACCGACGTGCCTTGGCCACCGGGGATAGCATGTTGGCGGATGGTCTCATCAGTTGGCTTGCGGGACAGCCAAACGTGGCGGCCAGCGTCAAGCGCGCAGCAGGCATCAAGGGCGACCTTGATCATTTCGGTGCTACGAACTTTCTGGTGGGGCTACTCACCATCCTGCGCGACAGCGGCTACTCCGGGCTGGTCATGGTGCTGGACGAGGTGGAAACGCTGCAGCGCATGCGCACCGACACCCGCGAGAAGGGCCTGAACGCGCTCAGACAATGGATCGACGAGATCGATGCCGGGCGGTATCCCGGCCTCTATCTGGTCGTCACGGGAACACCTGCGTTCTTCGACGGACCGCAGGGCGTACAGCGCCTTGCGCCGCTGGCCCAACGCCTGCACGTCGACTTTGGGACCGACTGTCGATTCGACAACCCCCGGGCGGTCCAGATCCGCCTGGCACCCTTCGACCACACGGCACTGCTGGCGGTGGGACGACGCGTCCGAGAGATCTACGCCGAAGGACGTCCCCACGAACAGCGCCTGCGCAGTATCGTGGACGACAGCTATCTCGACACGCTGGCCCGCGCGGTGGCCGGAGGCCTGGGCGGCAAGATTGGCGTGGCGCCGAGGTTGTTCCTGAAGAAACTTGTCGCCGACATTTTGGATCGCGTCGATCTGCATGAAGACTTTGATCCGCGCAGGCACTACAACCTGACGCTGGCCGAGAGCGAGATGTCTGTGGTCGAACGTGCGGCCGCAAGCGCCACTTCGGTGGATGACATCGAGCTGCCGTGAGCGAGTTCGAGCGACTGCACCCTTCGCTGCAGTACCACGTCGTCAATTCGTTGGGCTGGAGTACGCTGCGTCCGACCCAGCTGGCGGCGATCGCACCGATTCACGCGGGGACTCATTGCCTGCTACTGGCGCCGACCGCCGGCGGCAAGACGGAAGCGGCGGCGATCCCGATTCTGTCGAGGATGCTCTTCGAGGCCTGGCCAGGCACGAGCGTTCTCTATATCTGCCCGATCAAAGCGTTGCTGAACAACCTTGAGCACAGACTCTCGCATTACGCCGGCCTCGTCGGACGCCACGTAGAAGTCTGGCACGGTGACATCTCGCAGTCGCGCAAGAAGCGGGCGCTCAGGGATGCGCCGGACATCCTGCTCACGACGCCCGAGTCGGTTGAGGCGATGTTGATCTCAGTAAGGATCGATCGGCCCGGATGGTTCGGCAACCTGCGGGCGGTGATCGTCGATGAACTGCACGCTTTTGCCGGCGACGACCGCGGATGGCACCTGCGATCGGTGCTGCACCGGCTGGACCGGTATTTGGAACGACCGCTGCAGCGCATTGGCCTGTCGGCAACGGTCAGTAACCCGAGCGAGCTACTGACCTGGTTGGCGCCCACAGGAAGCCGATGCGTGGTCGGAAATGCGAGCGTCAGTACGGACGCCGACGTGACCATCGACCACGTCGGCTCGCTTGAAAACGCCGCCACCGTGATCGCGCGACTGCACCGTGGTGAGAAGCGCTTGGTCTTCTGCGATTCCCGCAGCAGCGCGGAGCAGCTGAGCAGCATGTTGCGGACCCACGCGATCCGAACTTTCGTCAGCCACGCCTCGCTCAGCTTGTCGGAACGACGGCAGGCCGAGGCTGCATTCTCCGAGGAGCGGGACTGCGTCATTGTCGCTACGTCGACGCTGGAGCTCGGCATCGACGTTGGTGACCTCGATCGCGTTGTCCAGATCGATTCGCCATCGAGCGTTTCATCGTTCCTCCAGCGAATGGGGCGCACGGGTCGCCGGACAGGTGGCCGTCGTAACTGCCTCTTCCTGACGACGGTCGACAACGCCTTCCTCATGGCCCTTGGCGTGACGCAAAAGTGGTCCGAGGCATGGGTCGAGGCTGCGCGTCCGCCCGCGGAGCCGTGGCACATCGTCGCGCAACAGGCATTGGTCCTGAGCCTCGAGCGAGGCGAGCTCACGACGAAGGAACTGGTCGATATGCTCCATGGGGGGTTCCCCGAGCTGCCGATCGCGGACATCGAGGTGCTAGTCGAACATCTGGTGGGCCAGGAATTTCTCGATCGCACTGAGGGCGTGGTGCGGGTAGGTCCCCAGACAGAACGCATCTACTCGCGTGGTCACTACCGTGATCTGCTGGCATCTTTCACTGGCTCACAACTGCTGACCGGCCGACATGGAGCGTCGGAGATTGGATTTATCGACCCCACTGTGTTGACCGGCGAAGAGAAAGAACGGCTTTTGTTGTTGGCTGGCCGAAGCTGGCGGGTAACGGAAGTCGATTGGACTAAGCGAATCGTATGGATGGAGCCAGCTACCTCAGGCGGAAAGGCGCGCTGGATGGGTTCTGCGCGAAGCATCGAGGCCGAAATTTGCCAAGGCATTCGTACTGTATTGGCAAGTGGTGTATCTGAGACCATCTCTTTGTCGCGACGCGCGAAGGCGGAATTGGAAAAACTATCCGATGAAATCCCGGCCTCACAGGGGACGCATTTCCTGACATCCCGAGCGGACGGAGGTCCTCTTGAAACATGGACCTTTGCAGGAACGAAGGTGAATCGAACGTTGGCTCGACAAGCATCGGTCGGAGGTCCAAGGATTCGATTCGATGCACTGAGCGTGCAGGCCCCACTTGCGGCTGTTTCCACCTTGCCGCCAGACGGGGAGGCGCTGAACGCTGGCGAGCTTGCTGAGTTCCAGGAGGCGATCAAGTTCACGGAGTGTTTGCCATCAGCGCTGGTATCCCGCGCAGTTATCGCAAGGTTCTTCGATAGCGGCAACCGGAAATAATTGTGCATCGCCACTGCGGGCTGATGAAGTGGGACCAGCGAGACTATCGTCCTTAGGGGCCACTTGCTTGGTGCACGCCGCCACCCGCGCATTCCGCTCAATCTCGGGACGCTCGCAACTGGACGAATTGGAATCGCTGGAACGGGCGCTGCGGGCCATTTGATTGTGTTTGCGCTTGCGATCCCACGCCTTCGCATTCCCCGCAGTCCGCCGTCCCAGATGGACCGTCGGCACGGCATCGATGCCGCGCTCGGCAAACGAGCGATGGTCGATCTCGACCTCGACGCCGGCCGCCGCCAACGCGTGGTTGCAGTGACTCGCCCAGGCTGCGCGCCAGATCGGCACGAGGTCGGCCTTGTCCCACGCGCGTTGCTTGCCAAGGAAACCGGTGTCGTCAACCGTTCGCGTGGTCAACATGACGTGGATGTGCGGGTTGTGGATCAAGGGCGCCTCCGGCTTGCCCTTCGGCCGGCTCCAAAGATCATGGAAATCCCAGCTCGCAACCATGCCGTCGCCGACGAACATCGCCGAGAGGTAGCCGGTCACGAGTTCCACGTTCTGCTCGACCGACAATTGGGTCGGCAACGCGATGATCAGTTCGCGGAACAGGCGCGCGTCGATGCGCGCCTCGGCTGCTTCGCAAGCGTTCCAAAGTACTTCCCTGTCGCGGAACGCAATCGGCGCACCCTCGGGCAACAGGACCCCGCTGAAGATCACCTCCATTTTCCGCGAGTAAGTCCTGCGCCGGCCGTAGCGCTGGTCATACAGACTCGTGCCGCCGCGATACGCCGCCGCCGAGACGCTGGAGATCGCACCGCGCCCGCACCGGCTGTGCGTCTTGACCTTCAGGTGGAACAGGCCTTCGGCTTTCTTTGTGGCGTTTCTTTTCATGGCACACCTCCTTTGGGGTCTTGGGGCCGGGCCCCGAGCGCCGCTCCATCCGCGGATGGGGCGAATAACGTTCGTCGGACACGACGAATGTGTATGTGCGCTATTGGCACGGCAATTTCACCACTCCCGAGCATCCGATGCCGGACGGAATTTCCAGGCAAGGGATTTCCTTAAAGTCTAGCGAGTGATTTCCAAAATTCACGCAACCTCCCGTTTACATTAGAAAAAATTTGTGTCAAGGGGGTTGTGGACGGGCAGGCGATGTCCTAAGGTTAAGGCACCTGTCATTCACCGGAGATCGCCATGACACAAAAGGACAACGCCGGATGTCCCGGCCCCAAGCTTCAAACGACGCGCCTCGCCCGCATCTCGGCGCGGCTTGAGCGACTGAAACTCGAATGCACGCAGACACGCGCCCGCCAGCTGGAGGAAACGCAGCGTCAGGCCAAACTCGCACGAATCCGCGATCGACAAAACGGCGAACGTGAGTTGCGCCAACTGGGTTTGCTCTGCCGGATCGCGGGCTTCACCGACTTCCGTCTTTCCACCGGCGAGGTACTCCCCGACCAAGGGGATGCCCTCGATGCCGATCTGATCGTCGGCAGCCTGAAGCTCCTGCACGACCAGCTGGGCTCTTTGGGCTCCGGGGATCTCGACAAGCTGCGCCACGAGGGCCAGCAGTTGCGCCGTGCGCACAGCGCAACGACACGGGGTCGGCAAGCGGAGACCGAACAATGAGCGCGGCCTGCGTCACGGTCGCGAACGCCGTCGATCCGACCATGGTGGCCGTCGCCACGACGGTGTTCTCGGTCCATCAGGCCCTCGAAAGAAATGACCGGGAGCGCTGGAAGAAAAACCGCCGGATCATCCGCAACCTGCACACACTGATTCGGCCGGAGCGATCCATGGTTCAGGTCTATATCCGGATCGACGGCCTCAAGCCCTTGGTCGACGGCTTGAGCAAACGCGAGCGCCGCGCCGCGCGCGCTACCCTGCGGCTGTTCTGCGAATCGGCCCCCGATCCGTTTCCCGAACAGCGGAACCGGCTGCTGCGCGCGATTCCCAAGCTGCCGGTCGGTGAGCTGCGCCTGATCGTCGCCGGTGCCGCGCTCTGCGCCACCGACAAACTGAAGCACGCGCTCGAACTTCTGCCGACCGACGATGCCTGGGGTCTTGTGATTGCGGAGGCCGTCTGGTACGCCGACTGGTGGTTGCAGATCGTCGACGAGATCGAGCGGCGCAGGCCCGGCCTCATTGCCGACGAGGCGCTGTTTCGCGACCTCGTCGCGGACGTCGATTCTTGATTGGGCGGATCGCCCTCAGGGCGGTCCCTCATCGTCCGCATCCAGCCGGATCCGGGCGCGCGTGAAGGAACCATCGGCGAGCAACGCAAAGCATTCGCCGACGCGCAAGGTCGTCGGCGGACGGGCGTCGACCAAGTTGACCCCGCCGCCGGGCGAAGAGGGAATCAGGTTGCGCAGCAGCTCGCGCGTCCCCTGATCGCTGACCCGGAAGACATACTTGCTGGCCAGGTTGGTCGCCAGGACCTGGATCGCCGCGCCGATTTCCTCGGAGTGCAGATCCACCTCGCGCTTCGCCATCGCGAGTCGGATGCTCGCCAGCGACTGGCTGGCCAGACAGACGATACCGCGATGCGCGCGACAAATGTCCACCCACTCGGCTTCGTCGCTGGTCAGGTAACGATGCGCTTCGTCAACGATATAGGCGACGCCACGAGTGCGGTTCCGGCGCGACAGGGTGGCGCGGAAGAACAACTGCTTCAGGGTTCTCGAAAACGCATTGTCGGCATCGGTGGCAAGAAGCTGCGGCTGAAACACGACAACCCGCCCGGCCTCGACACAGTCCGCCATCGATACCGTGGCCCCGCACGCACGCACGGGGTCGAGATGCAGGCGTCGGGCGACATCCGGGTCGATCAGCGGCTTGATCAGGGACATGGCGATATCTGCATGCCAGAACATGGTTTTGGCGTCTGCCGAGCCAATCGCGGCCAGGGCTTCCGCCAGGTCGGAGCGACCCACGGACCGGGCGATCCGGCGCAGGGCATCCCCGATCGCCTGCACCTCCTTGCCGGCCGCATCGAAGCGCGTTTCGCGGCCGATCCGCAGGGAGGCCAGGAGGCCGGCCAGCAATCCCGCCGGCTGCGCATACCAGGACGAGCCTGGGGCATTCGTCGCGACAAAGGCGTCGAGCAACAGGGTCTGCCCGACGGGCGCTTCCGGGGTTCCCGAGGATGGGTAACGCCGCCACAACTGCTCGGCGATCGCCGTCATGTTGAGGTCGACATCGCGAAACCACGTACGCAGCGCCTCATTGCGCATGTCATCCGGCCATTCGGTCGTGGCGACCATGCGACGGATCAGGCGGACGACGCGCAGTGCATCGCGACGGCCTGGCGGAATGGTGACGCCGGCCCCGGTGCCTCGTCGAGTACACTGATTGGATACGGCAAAGCGCTCGATGACCGACGTGGCCATCGCAATCCGCCCCCGAAATGCCGCGAGTGTCGTCTCCTGCGGCTGGAAAAATCCGCCGACCTGCCACAACATCTCCATGAAGACGCGACTGGGCGACGGCTCGGGTGCCGCTGATCGGGTCGTCGGATCCTCCCACATGTCCCGTCGCCGGAGCATGCCCACCACGGTTCGTCCGGCAGATTCGATCGCCGCGACCAGGCCGACGAGTTGCCGCGCGAGATCCATGCCGGCCATTTGCCAGTACTGGTTGTCGCCGCCGCTGCGGACGGATCGGCGGGCGTCGGGACTCAGAAAATCCAACGCATGGTCGAAGGCTTCCATCGGCGACATCGATCCGCGCGCGCCTTCGTGGAAGTCCACGCTCGGCGATCCTTCTTCGCCGAGCACGACGAGTCGTTCCGGGTCGCCGATGTGGGCTCGAACGACATCGAGCAACTCAGCTTTCGGGTCGATCACCAGCATGGCAAACCTCCCCCCGGGATCGTCCTGGCGATGGCGTAGCAGACCCTTGAGCAGCGGGATCACGATGCTCGCGGTCTTGCCGCTGCCGGTGCCGCCCAGCACCAGTGATCCAGTGCCGAGGAGCGCGGCCGGGATCATCGCATCGCCTGCGAAGAGCGCCGCAAATTCGGGAATGTGGATCCGGTCGTCCGGAGCCCAGGGGAGTGGTGCGTTGATTCTCATGGGGCCCCCCGGGACATTTCTTCGCCAAGATCAAGTCCGTCGACGTGATCGACTAGGAACAGCGCCCAGGCGAGCAACGGATTGATCGGCCGATCGGCATCAAGGATATCGCCGAGGACTACGAACAGCACTTCGAGCGCCTGCGGGTCGGACAATGCCGGGTCGGCCAGCGCGGCGGCCGCATCAGAGAGCCGCGCAAGGTCCTGATCTTCGATGGGCACGATGCCGCGGTTGGCACCGGCGACCAATCGATCCCGGGGTGCGGCGAGAAGGCTTGCGCGGCGTTGGCGTTCGGTTGCAAACCAGCGCTGCGAGCCCGACTGATCGGACCGGATGTGCGTGCGCACGATGCCGTGGTGGTGATCATCCTCGCGGCAGATCGACTTCTCCAGTCGCTCGAGCTGGCGAATGACGGCGGCGCCCGACTCGGCGGTCAGCACGCCGGCGATCTTGCGGACTTCGCGCGACAACACGGCCCCGGCGTCGATGCGCGGGCGGTGGAAAAGGAGTCGGCTCGACAGACCGGCGTGGCGGTGTCCCGGCGAACCGACCGCCAGGATGATCGCCGCCGCGCTCGCACATTCGATCATGGCCACGGTCCGGATCAGCACGCCGCGCCGGTGCCAGCGCGGCAACTGCACGACCAGGTGGCGCAACGCGTCGCTCTCGCCCCCAGGTGAATGGATGCGGATTTCCACGGTCTCGTAGTGGAAGTACGAAAGGGCCAGGTCGATCGCGTCACAGAGCGCGTAAATCGATTCGGCATCGACCGGCGCCCGAAACGTGATCCGCGCGTGGTCCGCCTCGCAGTGCATGGTGACTCCGCTCATGGCCGCCCGCTCCGCAGTTTCGTGAAGAGGGCCCTCGATGCGGCGTCGAACCAGTGCGTCGTGTCCTTGGCCGGTCGCAGAATCTTCTGCAGGACGTAGTCGCAATAGAGCCGGAAGTGGCGATCCGGAAGGCGGGCCTTGGCGAGGCGATCGCGCAGAAGCTGCCCCGGGGTCTCGCCCCAGCGGTTGGAGTACAGCGGGTCGGAGCCCGCGGTAATCAGCGCGTGTGCGCAGTCGACCCACGTCCGTCCGCGGGCCATGAGGGCAAGTTGTAGGGCCGAACGGCGCGGCCCTTGGGCCCGGCCGTGGATGCCGATCGAGCGGGAGGTGGTCTCGACAGCGTTTACGTTGGCGCCGGCGCGCAGGGCTTCGCGCAGTCGCGGCAGATCTGCGGCCCGTGCCGTGCTGAGCAGCGCCTGGTCGGGATGCCGCAGGGGCTTGCGTCGAGCAGGTGGTGCGGTGTGTTCGGCGATGCGCTCGCTGGCGCGGGCAAAGGCGGGATGCGTCTCCAAGAGACGCAGCGGGGCGTCGTCGTCCGACGAATGGGGAACGGTATATCCAGGGTGAGGCATGGTGGCTCCGGGAAAGATTGGGTAGACCCCGGAGCCGTTGGGGCTACGGGGAGTCGGGGATCGGGAAGTCAGCTATTCGGCGGGGCATCGGGGGCTTTCGTGGGTTGCAGTGTTAGTTGGACGGATGGCGCTCGACCACCGGTCTGAGGAGGGTGGACAGGATTTCGTCTCGCGCCGGGTAGGCCGTGTCGCCCATGACGGTGAGGGACAGATCCAGCGGTGTCGGCAGACGCTGGCGCAATGGGGCGGCAAAGAGGTCGGGCAGCGCTCGCGCGAGCATCAAGTCGTACAACGGCGATCGATCTTCGTTCACGGCGCTGAAGATGATTCGGCGGAGGTAATCGAACGGGCCGCGGCGACCGGCCCGCCAGGTCCGGGTGATGCCCAACTTCGAGTGCGTTGGCTCGATCCCGGTATCCTCGTGACGGAGGCGGATCGTGAGCGAGTTCGCGCCGGTTTCGAGAAAGACCAACCAACCGGCCGGAGACCGGTAGTAGTCGACGATGCACACGCCCGGCGCGGCCCAAGGGAATTCGACTCCGAGAATGCAGCCGTCTTCCGGCGCGCGACATCCGTGAAAAGCATCGATGCGGGGAAGCGCTTCGATTGGCCGGATCAACACCGTCTCCGCAGTCGAGACGATGGCGTTGGCGATTTCCGCCATGTCGAAATCGAAGGCGCCGTCGTCAGGCATGCGCACTCCCGATAGCCAGGGCGAGTCCGATCGCATTGATCATGACGAAGGTCAGTTGCATCGCAGCCTGTGCGGCGTCCCGCCGGTTCAGCGCGACGGCGAGGAGAACGAGGCTGCCTGCGGTCAGGCAGAGGTAGGCGAGCAAGGCCAAGGGTGACCGGACGGCGAGCAGGAGGGCGCCGCCGATGACGAGTGCGACACCGAGTCGCTCGCTGTGGGCGACGGAAAGGAAATGCGTGGACATGATGCCCCTGAGGGTTCGTGACGAGGCCGACACGATGTCGGGCCGCAATCGATCAGGGGGTGAAACCGGGAGAGAACGGAGTGCCGCCTGATCAGACGATCAAAGGCGGGATATAAGGAGACTACTGATGGGGTGATGGATGTGCGAAGTCACTCTGGAATAATGCCATAGACATGCTTGTTTGTCAAGTCCTTGTACCCGTGAAATCTCTTTGCCTTGTTGCCAAAGGTGGCGGTTGTCCAAGGTGTATTCGCTGCAAGGAGTCAGGGTTTCGGCGCGAAGGGTACGGTAGCTGCCGCAGATGTCTGCATGATTTGCCCTAACTTCCGACCAAGTTTTTCCCAAGCCTGTACCCGCTCGTCCTCATAGCCCCAATGGAAATATGCTGATGCCACGCGGTCTCCCCGGGCGTAATGGCCGATGCACTTGTCCGCGACAGGTTGTGTCGTACCGACGGAGAGCAGAAGTGTCGCGGTGCTTCTCCTCAGGTCATGCGGTGTCCAAGGCTGGCCGCCTGTGTAAAGGGAGGCGCCCAGGTCCGCGACTTGTCGTCGCAGCGAATTGTCCGGCGCGGCGGTGCGGCGGTCCCGCTTATTGGGGAATAGATATGGTGAATCGCCGGTGTGTGCCTCTAGCAAGCGCAATTGCCCGAGTGCGAAGTCAGAAAGGCATACCAAGTGGTCTTTCGCCGGGTTCAATCGATTTCCTTTTCGATTCTCTTTCGGGATAAACCAGGTTCGGCCTTCAAAACTGATTTCGGACCAACGCGCCTTATACGACTCCCCAACCCTGTTTCCGGTGGCTAGTAGCAACCACACAGCGCACTGGGACACTTTGCTGAGTCGGGACGCGGGGAGGATCTTCGCAAGCTGTTGCAGTTCTGGCTCAGTCAACCATCGATCGCTGGCATGGTCTTGTCCGCCGTAATCACGAGACCTGATCCCGGCTGTCGGCTGGACGTTGCTGTAACCACGGGAAACTCCGAAGTTGAACATTTGCCGCAAATCGGACAAATGCATATTGACTAGGCGCGATCCGTCAGCGTCTGCGGCCCGCCTTGGCCGCTTGGTCGCCCGCATGCGGTCTCTGATTGCCCAAATGTCCGCCTGGGTAACGTCTACCAGCGGTTTGTCCCCGATCACCGGAAATACGTCGCGCTCAAAGTACGTTTCAGTGCGCGCACCGAGGTCCTTGCGTTGAGTCAACTCGACCTCTTGCCATTTCTCGAAAAGTTGTCGGACCGTCTTAGGTGGTCCGTCCCCTCTTGCCTCACGTCGAGCTGCTTCTTTCGCCTTCTTGCGGGCCAAGATCGGGTTTTCTGTTTCACGTACCTTGCGGGCGTCGTCTCGGCCCTTGCGTGCTTCTGCAAGGCCTACCGCAGGGTAGCTGCCAAGGCCCATCCGGCGCTGGTTTCCGTCTAGGTGGAATACGTACACCCAGGTCTTCGATCCGGTCGGCCTGACGCGTAGGGATAGCCCGCCACCATCCGAAAGCGAGTATTGTTTTTCTTTCGGCTTCGCGGCGGCGATGCGGGAGTCAGTGAGCTTGTTGATTGCCATTCGTGGCGCCTAAATTCGGGTATCACGAATGGTATCACTTTGAGTCTGGCTGCCTCCGAGCATTTTCAGGCATTTTCCGTCAATAAAAAATATCGTAACGCAATTAACAATATGAAAAATAACAAGTTTATGTCTGGTTCGCTTCTGTGCTGCCTTGCTGGTTATGATATTGCACCATGCATGGTCTGCACGGTGCACTGAGAGTTCTGCACCGGCCGGTGTGGCCGAACAGCGCACCAGTGGTCGAGGGTTGCGGCGCTTTACTTGGTCCGTAATTGTCCGCCGGGGTGCCGCACCGTTGCGCGACGGGAGCTCACCGGGCGGCGCATTCCGGGTTTCCTGCTGCGCCTGAAAAAAAATTCTCATGCCAAAAAAGTCTGCTGGTGAGGCTGCTTGAATCCAGAAGTACGGCTTTATCCCCGCCACCGCCTAAGCCTCTCTTCCTTCGAGCCGCTCTTGATGGCCTCCGGTGCCAGAGCCGCTTTTCTTCAGGAGGGTGTTCTTTGACGGTAAGTCTTCTGCCCAGACGGGAGATTACTTGAGATCTACCAAGACCTTTATAGGGGTGGGTGTGAACTGTTACTATCGACCTCAGGTGATCGATGTATCTCATAGCTGGTACTCGTCAGCCGGACGCGTGCCGGCCATTGCCATGTCTACCGCCTTCCTGGTCAGGTGCGACGCAAAAAGCTCGATGAAATCGTATTCATAGCGACGGAGGTGGGTTCCCCGCCGCAAACCGATGCGCGTCGTATTCGAACCGAACAGATGCTCGGCGGGCAACGCCTGCAGGCCGGTATCACGTGTCGGATCAAAAGCCATGCGGGCGATGATCCCCAACCCGAGGCCAAGCCCGACGTAGGTCTTGATCACATCCGCATCGATCGCGGTGAGCACCACGTTGGGAGTCAGCTCGGCCAGTTCGAAAGCCTTGTTGATGCGCGAGCGCCCGGTAAAAGCCGAGTCATAGGTAATCAAAGGCCAGCGCACCAGCGCGGCCAGTGACACCGGCTTTTCGGCAAGAATCGGATGTCCGTCGGGAGCGATCACGCAGTGTACCCACTGGTAACAGGGCAGCATCACCAGTTGTGGATACTGCTCGAGCGCTTCGGTAGCGATGGCGATATCCGCCTCGCCTTTCGATGTCCACTCGGCGATCTGGGTCGGATGGCCCTGATGCAGTGACAGACGGACCCTGGGATGCCGGTCGACGAAGCTCTTGACGACGGCTGGCAGAGCATAGCGCGCCTGGGTATGGGTGGTGGCAATCACCAGACTACCGGAGTCGCCGTCGGCATATTCCTCGCCAACGCGCCGGATGTTCTCGGCTTCGCGCAGCATGCGTTCGGCAATTTCAAGCACTGCCCTGCCGGGTTCGGTGATGGCCGTCAGGCGCTTGCCGCCCCGCTGGAAAA
Organism: Candidatus Accumulibacter cognatus; assembly: GCF_000584975.1. NCBI lineage: Bacteria > Pseudomonadati > Pseudomonadota > Betaproteobacteria > Candidatus Accumulibacter > Candidatus Accumulibacter cognatus. The sequence continues at coordinate 54,363 of NZ_JDST02000056.1, forward strand.
CGGTCACTCCCAGTTCCTCTTCGAGCAGTCTGATCTGCTTGGAGATCCCGGGCTGCGAGGTATACAGCGCCTCCGCAGCCTCTGAAACATTGAGACCACGACGTGCGACTTCAACGAGGTAACGGAGTTGCTGGAGTTTCATGGCGATCGCACATGTAATTGGTTATAAGAATCTAACTGAATATTCTTTTTCGATCAAATACGGTGGCTGTTACCATGTGCGCATACCTTTTTTCGTTATGGCGCGCCATGGACTGGATGTATACCTTGTCGGGCTTTGTCGTCGGCGCCATCGTCGGTCTCACCGGCGTCGGCGGTGGCTCGCTGATGACGCCATTGCTGGTGTTGCTGTTCGGCATTCACCCGGCAACGGCGGTCGGCACCGACCTGCTCTATGCGGCAATCACCAAGGCCGGCGGCACCGTCGTGCATGCTCGCAAGGGGCACGTCGACTGGCGCATCACGCGACTGCTGGCGAGCGGCAGCATGCCGGCAGCGCTGCTGACGATCTGGGCCTTGTCGTTCCTGCCCAAGCAGAGCGCAGCCGTCTCGCAGATCATTTCGATCTCGCTCGGGGTTGCCCTGCTGCTGACCGCGGCCGCGATCATCTTTCGCAACCAGCTACAACAGCAGGCGCTGGCGCAAGCCGACGATGTCGCACACACGCAACTGCGGGCACCGATCACGATAGCGGTCGGCGCCCTGCTCGGGGTGCTGGTGACCATTTCCTCGGTCGGCGCTGGCGCGCTCGGCGTCGCCGTACTGTTCTACCTCTACCCCAGGCTGCCGGCGATCCGCATCATCGGCAGCGACGTTGCCCACGCGGTGCCGCTGACGCTCCTTGCCGGCCTCGGTCACTGGCTGATCGGCAGCGTCGATTGGTCACTGCTCGGCAGTCTGCTGCTCGGGTCGCTGCCCGGCATCTGGCTCGGCAGCCACGCCTCGGCAAAAGTACCGGACCGCATTCTGCGTCCGATTCTTGCCGGCATGCTGGTGCTCATCGGCAGCAAGCTGATTGCCCATTAGGCTGTAGCACCAGCGCTGACCAGCGCCTCATATTACCCAAGGAACGAGCGCAATGTACCGCTACGACAAAATTGACCAACAGATCATCAACGAACGCGTCACCCAGTATCGTGACCAGATCAGCCGTCATCTGGCCGGTGAACTCACGGCCGACGAGTTGCGTCCCCTGCGCCTGCAGAACGGCCTCTACATTCAGCGACACGGGCCGATGCTGCGGATCGCCATCCCCTACGGCATGCTCGCCGCTACACAACTGCGCAAGCTGGCCGAAATCTCGCGCCACTACGACCGCGCTGTCGGTCATTTCACCACACGCCAGAACATGCAGCTCAACTGGCCGCAGTTCGAGGAAACCCCGGCGATCCTCTCTGAACTGGCGAGCGTGCAAATGCACGCCGTGCAAACCTCGGGCAATTGTGTGCGCAACATCACCAGCGACCATTTCGCCGGGATCGCTCCCGACGAACTGACCGACCCGCGCCCCTACTGCGAACTGTTGCGGCAATGGTCGACCTTCCACCCGGAATTCGCTTTTCTGCCACGAAAGTTCAAGATCGCGGTCAATGCTGCGGCCGTGGATCGGGCCGTGATTCGTGCGCACGACATCGGTCTCGACCTCGTCCTCGATGACGACGGCGAATTCGGTTTCCGGGTATTTGTCGGCGGTGGCCTCGGCCGCACGCCGATCCTCGGCAAAGTGGTTCGCGAATTCCTGCCGCGCCGGCATCTGCTCTCGTACCTGGACGCCATCCTGCGCCTGTATAACCGCTACGGTCGTCGCGACAACATGTACAAGGCGCGCATCAAGATTCTCGTGCAGGCACTCGGCATCGAGGAATTCGGCCGTCAGGTCGAAGCCGAGTGGTCGCATCTCAAGGATGGCCCGACGACCGTGCCAGATGCCGAGTTCGCGCGACTTGCCGGATATTTCAACCCACCCGCCTGGGAAACGTTGCCGGCAGAAGACCCGCTGCACGCCGCCCGGGTGAGGACAGACCGAGCCTTTGCCCACTGGGTCATGCGCTGTGTGCATGCCCACAAGACCCCGGGCTACGCCGCCGTCACCCTTTCGCTGAAAGCACCGGGTGTCGCTCCCGGCGACATCAGCGACGCGCAGATGATGGCCGTTGCCGATCTCGCCGAACGTTTCAGTTTCGGCGAGGTACGCGTCAGCCATGAACAGAATCTGGTTCTTGCCGATGTCCGCCAACGCGATCTCCACGAACTCTGGCAGATCGCCCGCAGCCATCGCCTGACGACCGCCAATGTCGGCCTCCTGACCGACATGATCTGCTGCCCCGGCGGTGACCTCTGCGCGCTCGCCAATGCGCGCTCGACCCCGATTGCCGAGGCGGTCCACCAGAAATTCGACGATCTCGACTACCTCCATGACATCGGCGACATCTCGCTGAACATTTCAGGTTGCATGAATTCCTGTGGCCACCACCATGTCGCCAATATCGGCATCCTCGGTGTCGACAAGAACGACGAGGAGTGGTACCAGATCACGATTGGCGGCCAGCAAGGCAATGCCGCCGCGATCGGCAAGGTCATCGGCCCCTCGTTCTACGCCCAGGAAGTCCCCGCGGTGATCGAGGCGCTGATCGCCGTTTATCTGGAAAACCGGACCGACAGCGAGCGTTTCATCGATACCTTGCAGCGGATCGGCATCGATCCGTTCAAGGTCCGCGCTTACGCAGGTCGCGATCGGCGCAGAACCGCCAAGGTCGATAGCCGGGAAAAGGAGGTCGTCAATGCCTAGGATCATCAAGAACAGGCAAATCGTCGAGGACGACTGGCAGGTGCTTGCCCTCGCCGCAGGTGAATCGCCGGATACGGTGCCGCTGCCCGCCTCACCGCTTCTGTTGCCGCTGTCGGTCTGGCAAGCCCGCCGCGACGAAATCATCGCCCGCGCCACGCCCTTCGGGGTCTGGCTCGACAGCCACGAAGGTCCGGAAGCGCTGGCCAGCGACATCGACCGTTTCACCGTGATCGGCGTCAATTTTCCGAAGTTCACCGACGGACGCAGCTACTCCAGCGCCCGCCTGTTACGCGAACGCTATGGTTACGACGGTGAGATCCGCGCCCTCGGCGACGTCCTTCAGGACCAGCTCTTCTACATGCAACGTTGCGGCATCGACGCCTACGCGCTGCGGGCCGACAAGGACATTGAGAAGGCGCTGGCCGGCTTGTCGGTTTTCAGCGAGACCTATCAGGCGGCGGTCGACCAGCCGCAGCCACTGTTCCAAAGACGCTCCGTACAGGAACCGGCATGAACAAGCTGCTCAACTTCGACGACCCGGCGCTCCTCGATGCGCTGGCCACCCGCGTCGACGCGGCCAGCGCGCTGCTGCACGAGATCGCCAACGACTTCTCGCCGGCTGCTTTCGCCAGCAGTCTCGGCGCCGAAGACATGGTACTGACCGATCTGATCGTCCGCGAAGTCCCCGAAATCGAGATCTTCTCGCTCGATACCGGTCGCCTGCCGGTCGAAACCTACGATCTGATCGCACAGGTCAGAAAGCATTACGGCCTGGCGCTTCACCTCTACTATCCGCGTCATGATCTCGTCGAGGCCTACACTTACGCGAACGGGATCAACGCCTTTTATGAGTCGGTCGAACTGCGCAAGGGTTGCTGTATGGTACGCAAGGTCGAGCCTCTGCAGCGCGCGCTGACTGACCGGAAAGCCTGGATCACCGGACTGCGCGCGCAGCAGGCTCCAACCCGTGAGGGCTTGTCGATCCGCAGCGTCGACACCGCCAACGGTGGCCTGACCAAGTTCAACCCACTCGTCGACTGGAGCGAACGCGAGGTATGGGCTTACCTCAAGCTCAACGAGGTCCCCTATAATGCCCTGCACGACCGTTTCTACCCGAGCATTGGCTGCGCGCCTTGTACACGACCGATCACGCCTGGAGAGGATATCCGCGCCGGCCGCTGGTGGTGGGAAAACCCGGAATCCAGGGAATGCGGCCTACACGTCAAGCGCACCCAGCTTCCCGAAAGGCAATCATGAGCACAGCAACGCTCTCGCAACTCACTCAGGTCAAGCTATCCCATCTCGACTGGCTGGAATCCGAGGCCATTCACATCATGCGCGAGGTTGCCGGCCAGTGCAGCAATCCGGTGCTGCTCTTCTCCGGCGGCAAGGACTCGATCTGCATGCTGCGTATCGCTGAAAAGGCTTTCCGCCCAGGCCGCTTTCCATTTCCGCTGCTACACATCGACACTGGACACAACTACCGGGAGGTCACCGACTTCCGCGACTGGCGCGCGCGCGAACTCGGCGAGCGGCTGATCGTCCGCTCGGTCGAGGACTCGATGGCACGTGGCACAGTGCTCCTCAAGTCGCCCGATGAACCGCGCAACAAGCATCAGTCGGTGACGCTGCTTGAAGCGATCGAGGAATTCGGCTTCGACGCCTGTATCGGTGGCGCGCGTCGCGACGAGGAAAAAGCCCGTGCCAAGGAGCGCATCTTTTCGTTCCGGGACGAATTTGGTCAGTGGGATCCCAAGAACCAACGACCCGAACTCTGGGATCTGTACAACGCTCGTAGCTTCAAGGGTGAGAACATGCGCGTCTTCCCGATCTCGAACTGGACCGAGATCGACGTCTGGCAGTACATCGAACGTGAGCAGCTCGCGCTGCCGTCGATCTACTTCGCGCATTGCCGCCCGCTGGTGCGCCGCGGCAGTGGCCTGCTGCCGGTCACCGAAGTGACGCCAGCGAGACCCGGCGAAACGATCGAAAACCTGATGGTGCGCTTTCGAACCGTCGGCGACATCACCTGCACCTCGCCGGTGGAATCCGACGCCGACAGCGTCGCCAGGATCATTGCCGAAACGGCCATCACGACGATCACCGAGCGCGGCGCGACCCGCCTCGACGACCAGACTTCGGACGCATCCATGGAACAACGCAAGAGGGAAGGATATTTCTGATGTCTGCGATGGAGAGACTGCCCACTGCCGCCGTTCCCGACAACGGCCTGCTGCGCTTTCTGACCTGCGGCAGCGTTGACGATGGCAAGAGTACACTGATCGGCCGCCTGCTGTTCGACAGCAAGACCATTCTCGCCGACACCCTGCATGCCATCCAGCGGACATCGGCAAAACGCGGGCTCGATGTCGTCGACCTGTCGCTGCTGACTGACGGCCTGCAGGCTGAACGCGAACAGGGAATCACCATCGACGTGGCCTATCGCTACTTCACCACAGGTACGCGCAAGTACATCATCGCCGATGCCCCCGGCCACGAGCAATACACGCGCAACATGGTCACCGCCGCATCGACTGCCGACCTGGCCATCATTCTCATCGACGCCCGCAAGGGAGTGTTGACGCAAACCCGCCGCCACTCCTATCTGGCGCATCTGCTCGGCATTCCACATATCGTCGTGGCGGTCAACAAAATGGATCTCGTCGACTACTCACCCGCAACCTTCGCGCAGATCCGAAGCGACTATCAAGGATTTGCTGCGGGGCTGGGTCTGACCGACGTACGCTTCATCCCGATGTCGGCACTGCAGGGCGACATGATCGTCGAGCGCGGCAAGCGTCTCGACTGGTACGACGGCCCAACGCTGCTCGAGATTCTCGAGAGTGCGCCGGCCATCCACAGCGCCCACGCCGAGAAATTCCGCTTCCCGGTGCAATACGTCTGCCGCCCACAGGATTCCACCAACCCGGAACTGCACGATTATCGTGGCTTCATGGGCCGTGTCGAATCAGGCGAACTGGTCGTTGGTGATGCGGTTACGGTGCTGCCTTCAGGGCGGGAAACGCGTGTCAAGGACATCCAGGTGCTCGGCGCATCGCTTGACAGGGCCGTGACCGAACAGTCGGTAACGATTCTGCTCGAAGACGAGATCGACATCTCGCGTGGCGACATGATCGTCAAAAGCGGTGAATTGCCAAAGGTCACCAAGCAGATCGACGCGATGCTCTGCTGGCTGTCGGAGTCGCCGCTCGACCCGCGCCGCAAGTACCTGCTCCGCCACACCACCCGCGACAGCAAGGCCATCCTCGCCGGCATCGTCTTCCGCGTGGACATCAACAGCATGCAGCACGAGACGGCCGAGCGACTGGTGATGAACGACATCGCGCGCGTCAGCTTCAAGCTGGCGCAACCGATTTTCGCCGACCCCTACGCTGAAAGCCGGGGAACCGGTGCTTTCATCGTCATCGACGAGTCATCGAACAACACCATCGGCGCCGGCATGATCGTCTGACCGCGCGTATCGACCATGGATATTCACGGCAAACCGATCGCGGAACGCATCGACTGGCTGTTCGGCCTCGCCGACCGCCACAGCACGATTTTTCGCAGCCCGGAAGCCTGGCTGGCTCGCGAACGCTATCTGGCCGAGCACCCAACCGCGATCGCCGTTCTCAAGTGCATGGACGGCCGCATCAACATTCCGGTAGCCACCAACACCCCGGTCGGAATCCTGATGCCCTTCCGCAACCTCGGAGGCATTTTCGACCTTGGTTGGCCACATCTCGGGGAGGTCCTTGCACACCACGTGCAACGCGTCGTCAGTGCCGGCCGGCATGTCGTGGTCCTGGTCACCTACCACTACTCGCAAGGCGACCCCAAGCGCGGCTGTGCCGGTTTCCAGTACGACACGGCAGCGGCGATCGCACACACCTATGAGATTCGCCGCCAGGTCGAACACATTTTCGGGAGCGACCACGGCACTGTCTATCCGCTGGTTTGTGGTTTCGAAACCGACGAGGATGCGCTGGTCATTCACGGCACCGCCGGCGACAAACTCGACCTGGCAACCTTGACTTCGAGTGACCGTGCAACCCTCGAACTGCGCCTGGCCGCCCTGCTGCCGGATATGCCTGCGCGCATGCGCGCCGACCTGCTGCCGCTGCTGTACGGCAACCTGGCACATATCGAAGACGTACGCGCACAAATTCGCCGTAACGAGCGTCTGCTCGACATCGAGCACCGCGAGTGGATGATCTGTCTCGGCCGAGGCTTCGACTTCCTGCACACGCCCAACATCGCCCTGATCATCGGCCCCTATAGCCCGAATCTGGATGTCCCGATCCGCCGCGCGGCCGGCATCATTGAAGCCAATATGCGGGCCGGTCGCATCCCGGACGACGGTTTTCTGCTGCTGGCCTCGGTGCCTTACGATGAAATCGGTGTGGACCGCGCACGCGCCGAACTCAAGTCGAGATTCCTCTCGACTTTTGCCGCCGATGTCATTCGTGCCGAGTTTCCCCACCTCAGCGAGCAGATGACCATCCGCACCGCCGTCCTCGATTGGCGCTCACGAACTCTGGAGACGATCGCATAAGGGAGATTCAAGGCCCCAGAATACCTCATCGTATTCCGCCGACTCCCTTCTGCCTGAACCCTTGCCATGTCCCTCCACACCCATCTGATTTTCGGCTTTCATTCGGTTCTTGCCAAACTGCGCCACGATCCAGGTGCGGTGCGCGAGATCTATGTCGATGCGGGTCGCCGCGACGCACGTCTTCGCGATCTGCTTGGCCACGCCGAGTTCGCCAAGGTACGGATACTACCGGTGGAATCTGCCCGCCTTGCGGCGATTGCGCCCGGCGCCAGGCACCAGGGGGTCATCGCCAGCGTCGATGCGATTCAGCGCCAGGTAGCGCTGGACGATGTGCTCGATACCCTCGAAGAGCCGGCTTTCCTGCTGGTCCTCGACAGCATTCAGGATCCGCACAATCTCGGGGCCTGCCTGCGCGTCGCTGATGCCGTCGGTGCGCACGCAGTGATCGCGCCCAAGGACCGTGCTGTCGGCCTGACCCAAACAGCCGTCAAAGTGGCCAGCGGGGCTGCCGAAACCGTACCGTACATCACGGTTACCAATCTGGCTCGCACCCTGCGTGAACTCAAGGAACGCGAAATCTGGGTGATCGGTACCGATGACGAGGCGAAAGAAGATCTCTATGGCGCGCAGTGGCCAACCGCCTGCGCCTGGGTACTGGGTGCCGAAGGCGACGGCCTGCGCCGCCTGACCCGGGAAACCTGCGACCAGCGGGTACGCATCCCGATGTTCGGATCAGTGGCCAGTCTCAATGTCTCGGTGGCCACCAGCGTCTGCCTTTACGAGGCGCGGCGGCGAGCCAACCAGCAAACAGGCAGGAAGTAGCCCGCTGCCGCTCCTGTATTTCAGGTCTTGTACGAGTAACGGTAGACATAGCCCTTGTAGCCATAACGGTAATTCTGGCGGCTGACATTGAGGTCATTGAAAACGAAACCCTTGACCTGTACACCCGCCTGATTGAGCCGTTTGACCGCTTGTTCGAGTTCGCGAATCGGGTGTTTTCCTGCTCGGGCGATCATCAGCGTCGCTCCGACATGACGTCCGATGATCGCTGCGTCGGAGACGGCTAGCACCGGCGGCGCATCGACGATCACCGTGTCGAAGTTCGCCGCGAGTTCTGCCAGCAGTACCTCAAAACGCGGATGCATCAGCAACTCGGAGGGATTGGGCGGAATCTGCCCGGTCGCGACCACCCGCAGCGTTGGCAACACCGTGGGCTTGAGGATTTCTTCAAGCGAGGCCTGTCCGGCAACATACTCGGACAATCCAGGCGAACGCTCGATATCGAATTCCTTGTGGAGGTGCCCCCGGCGCAGGTCGGCGTCGACGATCACGACGCGTTTATCAAGCTGCGCAAGGACGGCGCCCAGGTTCTTGGAAACGAAGCTCTTGCCCAGACCTGGACTCGATCCAGTAATCAGCAAGGAGTTGCGCTGCGCGTCGAGGAGCGCGAAATGAAGCGTCGTGCGCAGTCCGCGCAGGCTCTCCACCGCGTCTTCCTCCGGATCGACGACCGCCAGCAGTCCGCCCGTGCCACCACGCCCGTGGCGATGCAATTCGACCTCGGCCTTACTGTGCGGCACTGTCGCGTACACCGGCAGACCCAGTTGTGATTCGATGATCTCAGGATCTTCGACGACCACGCGCAGCGAGCGCAACACCCAGATTACCAGCATACTGATCAGTAGGCCGAGCAGCAGTGCAATGCTCAGAATGGCGACCGGACCTGCGCCTACCGGTTTGCGGGCGACCGCCGCAACGTCGATGACACGCACGTCGCCAACGGTGCCGGCTTTGGAAACCCGTAACTGCTGAGCGGTGTTGAGCAACTCGGTATACAACCGATTGGAAACCTCGACATCACGAGCAAGACGCAGAACCGTCTGCTGGGTATCGGGCAAGCGCGCAACCTCGGCGTCGAACTGCTTGCGGCGTTCATCGAGCCGCTGCAGCTTGTTGTCCATCGCTTCGATCCGCGGGTGCTCCGGTTTGAAGTGCTGCCGCAGTTCGTCCCGCTCCTGTTTCAGCAGCACCGCAGCATTTTCGACGTCCACCAGCGACTTCAGGATCGCCTGGGTTTCGAGGTTCAGATCGAGAGAGCCGCGGCTCTGACGGTAATTGTTGTAAGCCGCTTCGGCGCTATCCAGTTGCGTTTTCAGCGCAGGAAGCTGGGTTTCGAGGAACTTCAGGGTTTTCTCGGCTTCTGCTGATCGTCGTTCGACATTCTGGCGAACATAGGTGTTCTGGATGTCGTCGAGGACCAGTCCGATCTCGGCCGGGTCTTGCCCGAGCAGGCTCAGTTCGAGGACTCCCGACTTCTTGCCGCGTTCCTTAACCGAGTAGTTGCGACGCAGATCGTCGATCGCCGATTCCGCCGAAAGCTTTCTGAGCCAAAACTGCGTACCCGGCCGTGCCTTCAGGTCCGCGACAAAAATCGCGTAGCCCTGATTACTGGCGCGTGTCCCGGCCTTGCCTTTGAGGACCAGTTGATCATCGTCGTCGAAGACTTCGAATGCCCCGCCCTCGCCGGCGATCAGGGTATGTAGCTGGTCAAGTTGCACCTGCGGGACGTCGAGCGAATCGACTTGAATACGCTCCCCCCCCCAGGCGAAGCTGGAGAGGCCCAGCCATGGTGAATTGGGCTCGTCGCCCTCGTAACGCTTAGCAACCGCGCTGCCAAGCAGAGGTAACGTCCTCGGCTTGGCAATGATGTCGAGCTTGAGTTTGGTCACTACCCGTCCGAGGACCATCCGCGAACCAAGGATTTCGATCTCGGCAGAAACCGTCGTATCATCACCCAGCAGTGGTTGCAGTGCTTTCAGCGAGCCGACCCCGGAGCTTTTTTCCTCGACCTGCAACAAACCGTCTGCCCGGTACACCGGCTTGACCACCAGCAACCAGGCCAGACCAATCGCCAGAGCCAGCAGACTGATTGCCGCAATCAGCCAGCGGTAGTCGATCAGTACGGCAATGATCTCGCCAAGCGCCAGACCTTCATCCGCATCTTCGGAAGAAAGCGTTGGCAGCGCCTGCGTTGCGGCTGCATTCATGCCGGGAACAGTCTTCGCACTGGCAGCGGGTCTTGACCGGTCTTTATACATTTGTCATCCATAGTTGCAGCCGTCCGACAACGGTTCTGGTGGTTTAATGTGAAAGTCGCATCAGCGACTCACGAATCTCCCCCACTCGCTGGAAAGGGAACGGGGAGAAACGGTCATGACTTTCATGATCAAAGTTGCCTGAAAGAGTCATGACCGTTAAGCATGGTGAACCGGCAGGCCATCGCAATCGACGCGCCTGGCCAGACTGGGACCCGAAAATCGGCCCGCATCAGATTCAGCGCGACGGTTGTCGGCCACCGAAAAGTGGAAAATAGGTCTGGCTGGTCAGATTGAGCATCTGTGCCGTCGGCAGCATGTTGGCGATCACGCGCTGCCAGCGGACAATCGGTGCCGTGTCGACGTAAATGATGTCGCGAGGCCGCAGCGGGAAGCGGTCGGCGAGCAGCATCGCGTCAGGCAGGCTGGCATTGAGATGGAACAACTCCGGCGTATCGCTGTTGCCGCGCATGACATAGACCCAGCGTGGATCGGCGGTTGTCTGATTGATGTAGCCCGAATCGCTGAGCGCTTCAGCAAGCGTCGAACGTTTCTTGTTCATCACGAGCGAGCCTGGTCTGGCTACTTCGCCAAGCACAAACACCTTGTTATAGCTGCGGTCAGCGACGTTCACGATGTCGCCCTGCTCAAGCAGCGCATTCTGCTCGCTCATACCGTAGTCATACATTGCCTGAATATCTACCAGGTAAGTCGTCCCCCGCCGTGTCAGCAGCACACGACTGAAATCCGCATCGGGCGTGAAGCCCCCGGCTCGATTGACCGCATCGAGGACGGTCATCGGAATGTCGGTCACCTGTTGAATACCCGGTTTGACAACTTCGCCGACGACGTACACCTGCTGGCTGCGGAATGCCACCATGCGCACGTCAAGTTGGACCTTCTCGATGTACTTGGCCAGTTTGGTCGACAGAATCGACCTGACCTCGCTGGTCGTCTTGCCCTGAACCTTGATGACACCCACGTAGGGAAAGAAAATCGTCCCGTCTTCGGCGACTACGGTGCCCGCTTGCTCGGCGGTACGAAAGCTGCCGGCGGGAATGGTCAGTTCCGGATGGTCCCAGACGATGATCGAGATGATGTCACCGGGGCCGAGTCGGTATTCGGGCACGGGAGCAGGCTTATCGCTTGACAAGCGAGGATTGTTCTTCTCTGCGGCCTTGGCAGAGCTGGTTCCATCGCCGACTGGCGGCCGAGCCGCCTTGAACAGGTCGATGATCAGTTCAGCAGTGATTGGCTTGATCTTGACGTTGGCGGGAGCCAACGTATCCCCCTGCTGTATCGGTAGCCGTACATCCGACTCATCGCGGTGACTGTACGCATGGTTACCAGGAATGATCGTACAGCCCGCCAGTGTACCCACGGCGAGACACACCAGGATCTGGCGGCTCCTGGCAAGTGAAACCGGAGACACATTCATGCTGAAGCCCATAGCTTAATATCTTACACTTCCGCGAACGCACGGCCGATCAAACCGTTCAAACGAGCTTTCTGACCCAGGGCTCGAGTGCTTCCTCGATCAGTTGCAGCGCCTCGGCGTGTGCCTCCTCCCCCCGCCGATACGGGTCGGGAATCTCCGTTTTCGTCCAGTGCCCGAGCAGGAAAGTCTTGCCACGCGCCGTCGGGTCCATCGCTAGCACTGCGTCCCGGTGGTGTGTTTCCATCACCAGCACCAGTTCGGCCCAGCGGAGTCGCTCGCGAGTGAGCTGACTGGCGCGGTGAGCACTGAGATCAACGCCACGAGCGTTCATCATTGCGCAGGTCGCTTCTGCCGCTGGATGATTGACCAGTGCACCGATGCCTGCCGAACGTGCTTCAATCCGCTTGCCGGCCTTCTCGATGTGTTGACGCAGAAGGAACTCTGCCGCCGGACTGCGGCAGATGTTGCCGGTACAGACAGTGAGAATCCTGTTGAACATTTCAAGTCACCCACCCCCGGGCGGGACGCTGAATTCGAAGCCCGCGCCCTCGCTCCGGATCATGCGTTGGCCGTACTCTTTCGAGTATATCAAAGTGCTCTGCGCGCAGCGGCGATCGGCACGCCGGCTGCCTCTTCCGGTCATGGCAATGGAGACGGAACGAACGTCGTTCTCGGTATTACGAGAGATGAACAGCCTCACATCGATACCCCGCTGTTTGGCGAGACGTCTTTTGATGCGTAGAGCATCGCGCTGGATTCTGCCAATCAACTGATCATTTCCTTCGGTGGGAATGTGCACCACACAGTAGACTCGGCGTTCTTCGCTGCTCGATGCGGCCATCTGGTGAACAGTCACCTGGTAATCATAGTCGCTGCCAAGTTTTTCTGAAATCACTCCGAGAACCTCCCGACATTTCTCCTTGCGCAGATAGCCAATGAAGATGCCGCGCACCTTCACCGACGGCAGGCCGAGCCAGCCGTTGAGCGACCGTAGCCAGGGCACGATCCGACTTGGCCGCAGAATTCCCAGGAAATACGCACCGCATACGCCGATGAACAACCAGAACATCAGATACTCCGGTACGCCAAACAATAGACCAGCGATACCGATCAGTCCAAAGAGCAGCTGGATGGTAACAGCCAACGCAACGATGTCGCAAACGCGATAATCAGCGCACACAAAGAGGTGATGCAGATGATGGCGGTCAGGGCGAAACGGTGACTTACCCTGCCAGATACGGCGAATCATCACACCTACGGTATCCATCAGCGGCAATGCGAACAGCCACAAGGCAGTCACCGGGGTCATCACGGCCTCTTGGTCCTCTTCTCCCTGCGACAGCACAATGAACAACCAAGCAAACAGGAAGCCCAGCAGCATGCTCCCGTTGTCTCCGAGAAAGACTCGCGCCCGGTGGTTACCGGGGTAGCGCAAATTGTAATAGAGGAAACCGCCGATACCCCCCATCAGGGCAACGATGAAGAAGACATATCCAACACTGTCGGCACTATGGGCAAGCATGGCGACAAGCGCCAGACTGACCAAGCTCACCGAGCCCGACAAACCATCAATGCCATCGATCATGTTGAGGGCGTTGATCAAGCCGATGGTCGAGAAAATTGCCATGGGGATGGCCAGCCAACCCAGATCGACATGCCCTCCTGGCAAGATCTCTCCCAGTGACCTCAGTTCGACTCCGCCGATCAGAACCATCGATAGAGCAACCAGGGCTTGAATAATCAAACGTGGCTTGAAGCCGAGGCCCCAGATGTCGTCGGCAAGACCGGTCAGAAAGATGGCCACGGCACCGACAAGGAGCCCAGGCAGTCCGGGCAAGGGAGACCAGATGAAATCCACGAAAAGCCAGTTGCCTAGCAGTGGTACGCTGATGAGAACGGCCAGCACGCCAAAGCCACCAACGAACGGCGTGCTGGTTTCGTGCTGCTTATGCCCGCCGGGTCGATCCATGATCCCCAGACGACTGGCGAGCACAGCGCTCAGCCGGATTGCCACACCGGATATCAACAGACAGACGCCAAATAGAACGGCCCATTTCATGGCCACCTCCACAGTTTACGGCCAAGCTCCCACCGCCACCGCGGTGAATTACACGCTCATCATTTCACCAGTCTCTACACAAGCAGAACCCTTGCTGGTTCTGCTTGCGCATCGCTGGTGGCGCTGTCGCGCCAGGAAGCCTGGAATAAATCAGGTAAGGCGACGGCCGCCGAAGAGCAGACCAATGAGACCGATGCCCAAAAGTGCCAAGGAGGCAGGTTCGGGAATGGCATTGAGCTGGAGGTGCATTCTGAAGCTGACGTCGGCAGGAAGCCTCGATTGGCCTAATAAGGGTGCCAGCCAGTTCAAGTCCTGCTCGGACCACGCAGCGAAGGTTTCGTCCGCAGTATTCAACTTCCAGTGGATGGAGAACTCGTCCCCCGGTACGGATGGGTTCGGGTCGAACAAATAAGACCCAGGGTTACTCCCCATGACCGCGGCCAGAATCGACAGCCCCAGGCGCATGACCGGATCACTTGACAACGCGGTGTAGTTTGGCCACGACCCGGTCACATCGAAAATCATGGTGTCGGGGAGTAGCGCCGGATCGGCACCCGCTTCAAGTCTGGCAAATGCCTGGTAGCTATAGGGCTTCAACGAAAGAGGCCCCAGCCCAGCCGGCAAACCGCCTAACGGGGCGAGCAGGGTATCGACGAACTTGTACTTGCCAGTGGCGTACTCCTTGAAAGCTGTGTCTGGATTGGAACATCCTGGCGCACCGGCGGCTCCGTAAGAGAAGCACCCCTCGGTCAGATCCAGAATCATCTGTCCCTTTATGCCAGCCGTCGCCGGCGCAGCAACCAAGAGCCCGGCGGTGAGACCGGCAATAGAAAGCGCCGGGCCAATAATCGATTTCAGATTCATCATGGTAGCTCCTAGAAAAACTCGTGACGCGACTATTGCCTGACACTCTGCCAGACAACCGTAATGTGAAACATTTCCTTTTTATATCATTGATAACTTGCCATAATAGCAAAGCAACATTGATGCCATGTATGGTCATTAAATCAAATACTTCTTATAAACAGCCCGTTAGCGACCACTTGTCATTTTTATTGCCCTGTTTTCGCTCACCGCAAGCGGCCATGTGTAAAAAATGTCGACACCTCTCGGCACCCAGCGGCGCATTCCCGGGGAACAAGATTCGCTGTGGTAGCTTGCGGTTGCAGCACTCACCGCGCTATAGTGGCAGCGCGAATGGGAGAGTGCGGAATACCGCCGCCGAAGGCGCAATCCACCCGGAAACGCTCAGGCACAAGGACCGTTCGTGAATTGAACTCTGGAGAGCGGCGCTCGCATCTGGCAAAGCGCCCACCGATGGGGCAGGTTGCTACTCACCGATGCACGGTGGCAGCCGGACAATCTCTCAGGTACATGGACAGGGGGGTGAACTCGAGACGAGTTCGCCCCTTTTTTGTTGTCGCCATGCCCTTCGATCAATCTTTGCGATCACTGAATACGATGAAGAAAACGGTTCTCAACGAAAATCACCGCCGTAGCGGTGCAAGAATGGTCGATTTTGGCGGTTGGGAGATGCCCCTCCACTACGGTTCACAAATCGAGGAACACCACGCCGTCCGCCGTGATGCCGGCATGTTTGACGTCTCGCACATGTGCGCCGTCGATGTCGAGGGCCCTGATGCCGGCCTATTCCTGCGACGTCTGATCGCCAACAACGTCGACCGCCTGAAGACCCCCGGCAAGGCCCTGTACAGCGCCATGCTCAACGAAACCGGCGGGGTCATCGACGACCTGATCGTCTACTTCCTCGACGTCGGCCGTTTCCGTGTCGTGATCAACGCCGGCACAGCCGAAAAGGATCTCGCATGGATGCATGCTCGCCTCGACGACTGGCAGTTGGCAGTCACCCTCACGCCGCGTCGTGAGGGCAGCCACGCGCTGGCGATGGTTGCCGTCCAGGGACCGAATGCCCGCCAGAGAGTCTGGCAGGTGCTACCGGAATGCCGCGCAGCCTGTGCAGCCCTGAAACCGTTCTTTGCCACCAGCATCGGCGACTATTTCATCGCCAGCACCGGCTATACCGGAGAAGACGGCTACGAGATCACCCTCCCCGCCGAGCAGGCCGAGAGTCTCTGGAACCTGCTTGCCGAGGCCGGTGTACGGCCGTGTGGTCTGGGTGCCCGCGATACCCTGCGCCTCGAAGCCGGCATGAACCTCTACGGTCAGGACATGGACGAAACCGTGTCTCCTCTCGACGCCGGCCTGGCCTGGACAGTCGACCTCGTCTCTGCACGCGACTTCGTCGGCAAGGCTGCCCTCCTCGCAAGGCCGCAGCAATATCAGTTTCTTGGCCTCGTGCTGCTTGATCGCGGTGTCCTGCGAGCCCACCAGAAGGTCCATACGGCGCACGGTGATGGTGAAATCACCAGCGGCAGTTTCTCCCCGACGATGCAGCAATCAATCGCCCTGGCCCGGATGCCGCTCGCCGTGGCGATCGCTGACACGGTTCAGGTCGCGGTTCGCGATAAACAGCTCAGCGCCCGGATAGTCAAACCCTGTTTCGTCAGAAATGGCAATATTCTGATTTGATCGCTGATCGCCGACAGCAAGACTTCAACCCCTCAGGAGAACAGATGGACATCCCCGCCGACCTCAAGTACACCAGAAGCCATGAATGGATCCGCAGCGAAACCGACGGTACCATCAGCGTCGGCATTACCGAGCATGCACAGGAACTGCTCGGCGACCTGGTATTCATCGAATTGCCCTTGGTTGGTAGCGATCTCGCCGCCGGACAGGAAGCTGCGGTCGTTGAATCGGTGAAGGCAGCCGCCGACGTCTACGCGCCGCTGGCGGGAACCATCGTCGACGTCAACCAGGCGGTGGTAGACGCACCCGAAACGGTCAATCAGGACGCCTACGCGGTCTGGCTGTTCAGGATGCAACCGGCGGCGGACAGCAACGTCGAAACCCTGCTCGATGCCGCAGCCTACCAGCAGATCGTCGACGCCACTTAGGCCCAGGACCGCTACCCCATGGACACCTGTTCTCTTTCCCCGACGCTCGCAGCACTCGGACAGCACGACGACTTCATCAGCCGCCACATCGGCCCCAGCGCGAGCGACATCGCCGCCATGCTGGCCAGCATCGGTGCCAGCAGCATGGAACAGTTGGTCGAACAGACCATCCCGGCGACGATTCGACTGGCAGAGCCACTGGCGCTCGCCGAACCGCGCCCGGAAAGCGAAGCGCTGGCAGCCCTGCGCGCCATTGCCCGCGGTAATCGCGTGCAACATTCGCTGATCGGCATGGGGTACGCCGACACGCTGACTCCGGCGGTGGTGCTGCGCAACGTGCTTGAGAACCCGGGTTGGTACACCGCCTATACACCCTATCAGGCAGAAGTCGCGCAGGGACGCCTCGAAGCACTACTCAACTACCAGCAGGTGGTGATCGACCTCACCGGCCTCGAACTCGCCAACGCCTCCTTGCTCGACGAAGCGACCGCGGCTGCCGAAGCGATGAGCATGACTCGCCGGGCCAGCAAATCGAAATCGAACCTCTTCTTTGTTGACGCGGCCTGCTTCCCGCAGACCATCGATGTACTGCAGACACGCGCCCACTTCTTTGGCTTTGAACTGGTCTTTGGTCCGCCTGACGAGGCGGCGCAACAGGAGGTCTTCGGCGCGCTGTTTCAATACCCGAACGACCACGGTGAAGTCAGCGACCTGAGTGGCCCGATTGCTGCCGTCAAATCGCGTGGAGGCCTCGTTGCCGTCGCCTCCGACCTGATGGCCCTGGTCCTTCTTCGCTCACCGGGCGAAATGGGTGCCGACATCGCCCTCGGTTCGTCACAGCGATTCGGGATCCCGCCCGGATTCGGTGGTCCGCACGCGGCCTTCTTTGCGACCAGGGATGAATACAAGCGTGCAGTGGCCGGTCGGATCATCGGGGTGTCCGTTGACACCCGTGGCCGGCGGGCGCTGCGGATGGCGCTGCAGACCCGTGAACAGCACATCCGCCGGGAAAAGGCCAACTCGAACATCTGCACAGCCCAAGTTCTGCTCGCCAACATGGCCGGGATGTACGCGGTCTATCATGGTCCGGATCGCCTGCGGAGCATCGCCGCGCGCATCCATCGTCTCGCTACCATTCTCGCCGAAGGACTGCGGCGTGCCGGGATCACTGTCCTCACCAAGCACTTCTTCGATACCCTGCGCGTCGACCTGGGCAGCCGAGCGCTGCTCGTCTACAAGGTCGCCAGCGAACAAGGTTACAACCTTCGCCAGGTGTCCCCGGGCATCCTCGGCATCGCCATCAACGAAAAAACCTCGGCGACTGACATTGCCCGGCTGATCAAGCTGATGACCGGCGTCAACGCCGACCTCAAGCCTTTCGACGAGCAACTGCGACAAGCCGACCCGTCCTTGCCGGCAAGCCTGCTGCGCCGGGACGCGATCCTCACGCATCCGGTTTTCAATACCTATCATACCGAACACGCGATGCTGCGCTACCTCAAGAAGCTGCAGAACCGGGATCTGGCGCTCGATCACTCGATGATCCCACTCGGGTCCTGCACCATGAAGCTCAACGCCA
The DNA here is from genome assembly GCF_000584975.1 of Candidatus Accumulibacter cognatus. Classification (NCBI taxonomy): domain Bacteria; kingdom Pseudomonadati; phylum Pseudomonadota; class Betaproteobacteria; genus Candidatus Accumulibacter; species Candidatus Accumulibacter cognatus. The sequence continues at coordinate 72,855 of NZ_JDST02000056.1, forward strand.
GCAGCGAGATGATTCCAATCAGTTGGCCGGAATTCGCCGACATCCACCCCTTTGCCCCACTCGATCAGGCGCAGGGTTATCTACAGATGATCAGCGAGCTGGAATCCTGGCTCAAGGCGATCACCGGTTTCGACGCCATCTGCATGCAGCCGAACTCGGGGGCGCAGGGAGAATACGCCGGCCTGGTTGCCATCGCACGTTATCACGCCAGCCGTGGCGAAGCCCAGCGCAAAGTCTGCCTGATCCCGAAATCGGCGCACGGCACCAATCCCGCTACCGCGCAGATGTGTGGCATGCGCGTGCTGGCGGTCGATTGCGACGATGCCGGTAACATCGACGTCGCCGACCTCGCGGCCAAGGCAGCGCAGAACGCGGCCAACCTGGCCTGCCTGATGATCACCTACCCGTCGACGCATGGCGTCTTCGAGGAAGCGGTCAAGGACATCTGCGCCATCGTTCACGAACATGGCGGCCAGGTATACATGGATGGCGCCAACCTCAACGCACAGGTCGGCCTGACCTCGCCGGCACGGATCGGCGCCGATGTCAGCCACATGAATCTGCACAAGACTTTCTGCATCCCGCATGGCGGCGGCGGACCGGGAATGGGACCGATCGGGCTGAAAGCACATCTCGCGCCGTTCATGGCCAACCACCGCGTACAGCCGATCAGCGGCCCGCATGCGGGTCAGGGAGCGGTCGCCGCGGCCCCCTGGGGATCAGCCTCGATCCTGCCGATTGCGTGGATGTATATCGCCATGATGGGCGGCCACGGACTGACCCGCGCCACCGAGGTGGCCATCCTCAATGCCAACTACATCGCCAGCCGCCTGCAGGCACACTACCCGGTTCTGTACACCGGCAAAAATGGACGGGTGGCACACGAATGCATCCTCGACATCCGCCCGCTCAAGGCGATCACCGGGATCTCCGAGATCGACATCGCCAAACGGCTGATGGACTACGGCTTTCACGCTCCGACAGTCAGCTTCCCGGTCGCCGGGACGATGATGATCGAGCCGACCGAATCCGAAACCAAAGCCGAACTCGACCGCTTCATCGCCGCAATGGTCAGCATCCGCAACGAGATCCGCCAGGTCGAACGGGGTCACTGGCCGGCCGATGACAATCCGCTGAAGCATGCCCCCCATACCCAGGCCGACCTTGTCGACAGCCACTGGAACCGGCCATACAGCCGTCAGGAGGCCGTTTTCCCGCTGCCCGAGTTGGCTGAAAACAAATTCTGGCCGAGTGTCAATCGCGTCGACGACGTTTATGGTGACCGTCATCTGTTCTGTGCCTGTGTTCCGATCGACGAGATCGGCGAGCACACCAACCCACTCCCGGAGATATGAGCATGCGCCCCCCCATCCATGAATTCAGCGCCGAGCGCCTTGCCGGAGGCAGCCAGTCGATGGCCGACTATGCCGGCAAGATTCTGCTGATCGTCAATACCGCCAGCCATTGTGGCTTCACACCACAGTACGCAGATCTCGAAGCGCTGTACCAGCGCTATCGGGAACAAGGCCTGGTGGTTCTTGGTTTTCCCTGCAACCAGTTTGGATCGCAGGAGCCTGGAGACGCTGAAGAAATTGCCAGTTTCTGCCAAAAGAACTATGGCGTCAGCTTCCCGATGTTCGCCAAAATCGACGTCAACGGCAACGATGCCCACCCGCTCTACCAGTATCTGAAGAAAGCCGCGCCTGGCTTGCTGGGCAGTGAAGGAATCAAGTGGAATTTCACCAAGTTTCTAGTCGATCGCCAGGGAGCTGTGATCGGACGCTATGCGCCGGCGACCGCCCCGGAGTCCATCGCCGGTGACATCGAGAAACTGCTATGAAGCCTGGAGGCGTGCAGAATCTGGATGATCGGCGGCTGCAGCGAGCATTGCCAATGCATCGCCAGGCGTGGACCGATGCCCGCGCCTGACTTCAGCGCCATGCTGCGCTGGCCGAACGTGCCAGCCTGCTACGGCTGGCTGTCACTGGACCGGCGTGGCCACTGGCGGCTGCGCGGTGAGGTGCTTGGCCATGCCGGCCTCAATGAATTTCTGAACCGTCAGTACGCGCATGACGCGGACGGTTGCTACTTAGTGCAGAACGGCCCGCAACGGGTGTTTGTCGAACTCGAATACACGCCGTGGGTGCTCCGCCTGGGTGCAACAGGCTGCCTCGAAACGCATACCGGCGAGGATGTCAACGAAATTCGTGGCGCCACCCTCGACAATGAAGGCAATCTGCTGATCGAGATCCCCGAGGGAATCGCCCTGCTCTGCGACCGTGATCTGCCTGCCCTTCGCGACTGCCTGCGCTTGCCGGATGGCGAACCCGCTGATGATGCGAGCGTACTCGAAATCATTGCGCAGCCAGTTCCTGGCCTGACCGTACTGACCCTCGACTGGGCAGGCCAGCACGTGCCGGTGGCCTCGATACCCCGATCCGAGGTACCCGGACGCTATGGCTTCGTTCCCTCACCGCGACCGGCGACGGGGTGAGCCGCGACCGCCGAAGTCCCTGGCGGGATGGACTATTGATTCATGTTGGCGAATAATTACATGCTGTCAACCGACAGTGGGTCCGACGTTTCGGTGTCGGAACGTGTTTTAGCCGAGGTTTGTGATGCGCTACCAGGTTTTCGTGGAAGAAGAGGAAGGCTCCGACGCTGGAGGGGATCTGGGCAATTTCGATCAACTGGATGAGGTTTGGGCATTCATCCAAAGCCGTCTGCCCACCGGAGTATTCAGTGATCGCCGCCTGGTTTGGGTGAAGGATCGGGAAGCCAAAGGCGACGTTTCCTTTTCCATGACCAGCGCGCTATGGGCCGAGCATTGCGAAACACCGCTGGCCTTTGCTCGCTGCTTCAAGATGTTTCTTGCCTTCAAACACGAGTAGGCCTGCGCCGGACTCAATGAGTCCGCCAAGCCCGTCTTCCGATCTCGCGGCCCTGCAGACGACGCGGGTCGCTCGCGGATCACTATCGCCTGACCGGTGTCTGCCAGCGCTGCGGACTCTCGAATCAGTTTGTCGATCCCGGGGTACGCCTTGCTAGCCAGAGAAACCACGCCCAGCGCGATCGTGCGGTATCTCGATCAGTACGTCATTGGCCAGGATCAAGCCAAGAAGGTTCTGGCTGTAGCCGTCTACTCGCATTACCGGAAAATCGCCACCTTCGCCCACGACCAGGGATCGTTCGCCAAAAGCAATGTGTTGCTCGTCGGACCTTCAGGAACCGGCAAGACCCTGCTCTGCGACACTCTGTCGAGGATGCTGGATGTACCGTTCGTGACCGCCGACGCGACTTCGCTGGCGCAGACAAAGTATGTCAATGAAGAAATTGAGGCGGCCTTGCAACGACTGCTGGAAAAGGCCGACGGGAACGTCGAGAATGCCCAGCACGGGATCATCTTCATCGATGAAATCGACAAGCTGAAAACGGCACCCGCTGAATCACGGGCTACGTCAGGCGAGAGCGTACAGCACGCATTGTTGAAAATCATGGAAGGTTCGCCGGTCAAACTGAAGAACAATCAGTACATCGACACCAGCAATGTCCTCTTCATCTGCGGTGGAGCCTTCGTCGGTCTTGAAAAGATCATGTCCAAGACGCATGGTTTCGGGTTTATCGCCACCTCGGCTGACGACAACCAGAATATTCTCGATCGGCTGAACCAGCGGGTGAAACCGACCGACCTGTTCGAGTTCGGGCTGATTCCCGAATTCACCGGCCGCCTGCCGGTGATCGCCAACCTGCACCCGCTGACCAAGGCGATGCTGGTGAGCATCATGAGCGTCCCGAAGAATTCGATCTACCGGCAGTACATCGAGATCTTCCGGGGCGAAGGCGTCGAGTTGAGCATCGGCCAGCGGGTCTTCGAGCAGATTGCCGAAATCGCCATCGAATACAAAACCGGCGCGCGCAGCCTGCGCGGCATCTTCGAGGAACTGATCACCCCGATTCTCTATGTCGTACCGGACAAACCAGAAATCTGCAAGGTTGAAATCCGATCACTCTTCGAAGATGCCCGTTATTTCAGACGAAAGTAAGCACGGCAGCCGGCCGGCGCCGGCCGGCCGGCGCACAACGATTGTTCCCGGGTCGCGGCTGCGGCCCTGTTGCTGGCCGGTTCTGAAGCTCGCGGTGTTCGGCGTGCTCGCTTTCTATCTGATTGAACTCATGGGAATCAGCATGTTTCAGGATAATCTGCTCTACTACCCGGACCGGGCCAGGGTTGCGGAAATGGTTTCGAGCGGGCTCTCACCCTGGCCGACGGATCAGGATTTCCGCGGCCTGCTGGCTGAACCCCAAACGCCGGCGCGTGCCACGGCAATTGTTTTTCATGGCAACGCAGGCCATGCCGGGGATCGTCAGTTCTACGCCAGCGTGCTCGGCCGGCTCGGTCTGCGCGTCATCCTCGCCGAATACCCGGCTTATGGACCACGCAGCGGCGAACTCGGCGAGAAGAGTCTGGTCGCCGACGCCCAACAGACGATTGCTCTCGCGCATGTTCGTTACCGGGAGCCGCTGCTGATCATCGGGGAATCGCTGGGTGCCGGGGTCGCGGCGGCGGCCAGCGCAGACCAGCGCGAGAGGGTTGCCGGCCTGCTGCTGATCACGCCCTGGGACCGGCTTGAACATGTCGCCAGCCACCACTATCCCTTGCTCCCGGTGAAGTGGCTGTTGCGCGACCGCTACGACAGCGTGACCCATTTGGCGGCGTTCGGCCGGCCGGTACTGGTGGCCATTGCCGAGCACGACACGATCATTCCGGCACGCTTCGGCAAGGCGCTCTACGATTCGCTGGCCGAACCCAAGCGCCTTTCGGTCATCGCAGGGGCCGACCACAACGACTGGTTCTTCCGACTCGACGACGTCTGGTGGCGACAGGCGATCGACTTCCTGCTCCCAGGAACCCGCTGATCGAAGTACCTACCGTGTTTTCCTCGCAGCCATCCGCTCGTGCCTCTCGCCGTGGTCGATGGCGGCCATCCGATCCTCGCCTCGCGCCTAAAGGCCACTTTGGCTCCTACGGCACGAGTTGCAGGCCGTTTTCCTCACAGCATTCCCGCAGTGCCGCCTCGGTTGCCTTGGTCTCGTAGTCGTACCAGGCTTGCAGACAAGCTCTCCGTTCGAGGAAATCCTTGAAGCGCGCATACGCGCCGCGACGGTGGAAGAATGCGACGATGGTGTCCGACGATCCGGGGAGCACTTCGTCCGCGAAGCGCCGAACCAAGTCCTTCCCGAGGTCGAGGTCGTACTTGTGCGGGACGGCGACGTACAGTGAGGCGTCGTCGATGTCCTCGGGCAGTTCCTCTTCGAGGTCGTGGCTGGACGAAGCCCAGTGCAGGCGTCCTGTCTGGCGCGAGACGAACGCGGAGTGCTCGGATGGCGCGGCGGCGCTGACCCACTCGAAGGCGGAGAGGAGATCGTCGTAACGGATGCGGGTACGAGATTTCGGTTCGGCATGCGGTGACTGATTCATGATCGGTCAGCGCCTTTCTCTAACCGCCATCTGCTCGTGCAAGGTCCGCTTTGCCGGCTTGAGCGGCGTGCGGCTGACCGTCCAGCCGGACTGCAGCGGCGGCGTCAGCGCGCGGAAGCGCGTCGCCAGCCAGCCGAAAGCGCGATACAGCGCCGGGCGAGTATACAGCGCCGCCCAGCCTGACCAGACGGCGTCCGCCAGTCCGCTCTTTGCTGCGCCCTGGCCGAGCATCGGCGTGTGACCGGGGCGCGCGTCGTGCTGCGCCTCGCCGCGCAGGCGGATGAGCAGGTCGGGAATCGGGATTTTGACCGGGCAGACCTCACCACAAGCACCGCAGAGACTCGAAGCGGTCGGCAGGACGTGCGTCGCCGCCAGGCCCAGCAGGTGCGGCGAGATGATCTCGCCGATCGGACCGGGATAGGTGGTGCCGTAAGCGTGGCCGCCGATACGGGTGTAGACCGGGCAGTGATTCATGCACGCGCCGCAACGGATGCACTGCAGCGTCGAGCGTAACTGCTCGTCGCTGTACGCCTGGGTGCGGCCATTGTCGACCAGCACCAGGTGCATTTCGCGCGGCCCATCCTTTTCACCCGGCTTACGCGGACCGCTAATCAGGTTGAAATAGGTGGTGATCGCCTGGCCGGTCGCCGAGCGCGTCAACAACCCAAACAACGGTGGCACGTGTTCGAGTTTCTCGACCACCTTTTCGATGCCGGTAATCGCGATATGCACGTCGGGAACGGTGGTGCACATGCGGCCGTTGCCCTCGTTCTCGACCAGGCACAGGGTGCCGGTTTCGGCAACGGCAAAGTTCACTCCCGAGAGGCCGATCTCGGCAGTCATGAACTTCTCGCGCAAGACGGCACGGCCGATGCCGATCAGTTCATCGACCGAATCGGTGTAAGTGGCGCCGGGCACTTTCGCGGCGAACAGGCGGGCGATCTCTTCCTTCGTCTTGTGGATCGCCGGCATGATGATGTGCGAGGGTTTTTCGCCATCCAGCTGGACGATGTATTCGCCCATGTCGCTCTCGAGTGCTTCCATGCCGGCATCTGCCATCGCGTGATTGAGCTCGATCTCTTCACTGACCATCGACTTGCCCTTGACCATCAGCTTCGTCGAATGTCGCCGGGCGATGTCGATGATGATCGCGTTGGCCTGTTCTGCGTTCTCGGCCCAATGCACCTGCACACTGTTCTCGGTCAGCTTGCGCTCGAGTTGTTCGAGCAAGTCGGGTAGCCGCGCCAGGCTGTACTTGCGGATGTGTTCGGCAAGCGCGCGCTGGCGTTCGAACAGCGCAGCGTCGGGGAATTGCGCTGCGCGTTTGCCGATCAGAAAATCCATGGCACCGCGGAAGCTGCGGCGCAGATGCTGGTTGGCGACCGCCATCGCGGCGCGCTGCTTGAATTCGCTGGCGGGGACGAACTGTAGCGGCCTGGTATTCATTGCAGAACCTCCATTTTGCCCTCTTCGAGCAGCAACAGGACGATCAACTCTTTCGGGCCATGCGCACCATAAGCGAGCGTCACCTGGATGTCGGCGGTCTTCGACGGGCCCGAAACGAGCAGCGCATTGGTCGGCAGGTGCTCACTCCAGCCCTGATCGGTCATTGCCGTAAAAAAATTGTCGTAAAGCTGCCTCGCATCCAGCAGCGCAAAATGGATCGGTGGCACCAGCGACATCAAGCGCGGTTCGCTGGCGTCCGGCCAGATGATCAGCGTGCCGGTCTCGGCAATGCCGCCGCGCGTCGAGGTCAGGCTGGCGTCGGTATCCTGGAAGAGTTCCTTTTTCCACCCCTCGACCGGTCGATCATAAGGTTTCAGCCCGCCGATCCCGGCGGCCTGCAGCGCCGCTGCATGTGGCTCGGCGTGCAGCAACGAACGGACTCCTTTGGCCACACAGAGTTCGCGCAGCTTATGCGGCCAGTTGGCGTGCGTCGCCGGCACCACTTCGCCATGCCAGAAAGCCATCTTTTCGCAGAACAGTTCGATGCGCGCCGCGTGGCTGCTGGCCGGTTGCTCAGCGTCGCTGGCGGCGTGAAAGGCATGCACGTCGGGCAGTATTGGAGTGATGCCCGGTGCTGCCGCGCGCAGGCGTTGCAGGATACGGTCACGCGCGCTCATCGCTGCCCCCTTTCGCCACCGCTGCGTTGCCACAGGAAAGTGGCCAGATGCTGGCCCTGCAAGTCATCCCCACGTTTCTGCAGCGTGTGGTTGAGGTTGAGCATGCAGCCACAGTCTGCGGACACGAAGGTCTGTGCACCGGTTTCCTTGATCGCCTCGACCTTGTCACAGGCCATCGCCGACGAGATCGCCGGGTGTTTGAGCGAGAATGTCCCACCGAAACCACAACATTCGGATTCGTGTCCATGTAGGGCGACCTCGACTCCCGGCAATTGGCCCAGCAGTGCGCGCGCATGCAGGTGCGTACTCATCTCTCGACGGGCAGCGCAGGAAGTATGTAGCGCCACCCGCGCTGGTGTGCCCTGATCAATCAGCCGGATCTTGACGACATGCAGAAGAAACTCGGAGAGTTCGAAAATCCGCTCGGCAAACGCCTTGGCTTCGGACAAGAGGCGCGCATCGTCAGCGAAAATCTTGGGGTAATGGTGGCGCATCATGCCGGCGCACGAACCGGAAGGAACGATCACCGGCCACGGTTCGGGAAACAGGCGCAACTGCGACAGCGCCACCGCACGGGTCTGCTCGGGAAAGCCGCTGCTGTGTGCCGGTTGCCCACAGCATGTCTGATCGGCGGGAAAATGAACCTCGATTCCCTCGCGTTCGAGCAGGCGAACCGTATCGATGCCAGCCTCCGGACAGAACAAATCGATCAGACAAGTCCCAAAAAGATAGACTCTGGCCGGCTTTTCAGGGTATTGGCGGCTGCCTGTTTGTTCCATGTAGACTCCTCTCTTCGTGGCGAAAAAATGGTAAGACCAATAAGTGGTAAGACCAATTTTTCCCACTCTAAGACTGCCCGTGCATTTTGTCAATCTCCGCGCAGCTCTCGGCGCTGGAAAATCGCCCAACGAGACCGGCCAGGCCGATCGGCCGTCCTGGCCGAGGATAACTGGTCAGACCACTGGATTCCTGCCATAATTCCAAGCAGATCAACCCTATCGACCCACCCGCATGAATTACAGTAAGCTCAACCTGCCCCGCATCCCCGACATCATCGCCCACCAACTCGAGACGCGCATTCTGGAGGGCTCGCTGAAACCAGGCGACCGCCTGCCAGCCGAACGCGAACTGGCGGTGGAACTGGGAGTCTCCCGCCCGTCACTGCGGGAAGCGATCAAGCAACTGGTCTCGCGCGAGCTGCTGGTCAGTCGCCACGGCGGCGGTACCTACGTTACCGACCGGCTCAACACCAGTTTCATGGATCCCTGGCAACAATTGGTCGATCAACACCCGTCGCTGCAGCATGACATGCTCGAGTTCCGGCATTTGCTCGAGGCGTCGGCAGCCGAGCTGGCCGCACAGCGGGCCACCGACGCTGATCTGCAACGTCTCGATGCGGCTTACGCCCGCCTTGATGCCGCCTATCTGGGCACGGACCGGAGTGCCCAGGTCGCTGCCGATGTCGCTTTTCATCTGACGGTTGCCGAGTCGGCACACAATGCCTTGTACGGACACCTTCTGGCCAGCGTCTTGCGCCTGCTGCACGAACATGTCCGGCGCAGCCTCCGGGAGATGGCAGTCAATCCCGACACCGGGAGGCAACTGATGGAGCAGCATCAGGCCATCCACAATGCGATCGTCGAGCGCAGACCCGAGGCCGCGCGGCAAGCCGCGCAAACCCATATTCACTATGTCCGTCAACGCATCAGTGAGAGTTGATCAACCTTTCTCGCGCATCAGCCGGGCCTTCTCTCGCACCCAGTCGCGTTCTTTTTCGGCTTCCCGCTTGTCGTATTGCTTCTTGCCCTTGGCCAGACCGATCTCGACCTTGATGCGGCCACGCTGGAAATGCAGGTCGAGCGGCAGCAGGGTGTAGCCAGCGCGTTCGACCTGACCGATCAGCTTGCCAATTTGCCGGTTGTGCAGAAGCAATTTGCGGGTGCGCACCGGGTCCGGCCTGACATGCGACGACGCCGCCAGCAGTGGCGTGATATGCATACCGAAAAGAAACACTTCGCCGTTACGGATGACGACATACGATTCCTTGATGCTCGCCCGCCCACCCCTAATCGCCTTGACCTCCCAGCCCTCCAGGGCGATTCCGGCTTCCAGTTTCTCTTCGATGAAGTAGTCATGAAAAGCCTTCTTGTTGGCGACGATGCTCATGGTGCCGTTTCTCGGGTAGTCAGGGTTCGGGAGTGCTAGAATCCGGGATTCTACAGGATTCACGAGGTATGGCAGCAGATGGCCATGGTCAAGAAATCGGTGCTGATCGAGCATTCGTCGCAACAGATGTTCGACCTGGTCGACCGCGTCGAGGACTACCCTCAGTTTCTGCCCTGGTGCAGCCTGACACGCTGCATCTTCCGCGACGACACGAGAACGATCGCTACCCTGCATATCAACTACCGCAGCGTCAAATCCCACTTCACCACCGAGAACAACAAGGATTCACCATTCTCGATGAACATGAACCTGGTCGATGGCCCGTTTCGCCGGCTGGACGGGGTGTGGCATTTCAAACCACTCGCCGCGGATGCTTGCAAGATCGAGTTCCAGCTTTCCTACGAGTTCTCCAGCAAGATGTTCGAAAAGGTCATCGGGCCGGTCTTCAGCCAGATTGCCAACACTTTCGTCGACGCCTTCGTGAAGCGTGCGTACGATGTCCATGGTGTGCCGAATGCCTGAGATGCTGATGATCGAAGTGGTCTATGCCTTGCCGACCAAGCAGCATCTGGCCAGCCTTCAGCTACCCGCGGGCAGCACCGTGCGGCAGGCGATCGAGGCTTCGGGACTGCTTCAGAAGTATCCGGAAATTGATCTGACGAAAAACAAGGTGGGTATTTTCGCGAAGCTCAGCAAGCTCGACGCCACGCTGCGTGATTACGACCGCGTCGAGATCTACCGACCGTTGCTCGCTGATCCGAAGGAAGTGCGCAAGCAACGGGCTGCTGAAGGCAAGGTCATGAAAAAAAGGGCCGGCGACAGCGAGGTTGAGTAGCTGGCCAAGTGCTCACTTGCAGTTCACCTGTATAGCCTCGCGGACTTTGGCGATCTCCTGCGCGCGCTGCGCATCATCGATAAAGTAACGTTCGCCCTTGCTGTCGCGCAGCGCCAGGCGCTCGCCGGACTCCAGAACCTGCAAGGAACGGCGTGAAGCCTCGCAATCTTCCTTCCTTTGCACGTTCATGCGCTGTTCCTTTTCGGCCTTCTCGGCAGCTTCTCGCGAGTCCTTCTGACGCTTGCGGAATTCCATCTCGCGATCCGCCATCGTCTTGCCGGTAGAGGCATTTGCTGCCGGCGTTTCCGTCTCGATCTTGCGTTGCTGCCGGACCTGGCCGCTGGGCGGCAGGTCGGAAATCACGGTACGGTTGTTTTCATCCTGCCATTGGTAGATCTGGGCCTGCGCTGCAAGGGCAAAGAGCACGCTGGCAGCAGTCAATAGGAATTGCTTCATGTCCATTCAAAGTAAAAAATCACGTCAGCGACTGACGAATCTCCCCTCGTCTGCAAGCGTGAGGAAGGGGTTGGGAGTGAAGGAGACGGTCATCGTTTTCATGGTCTGGATTGGGCATGGCCATGACCGTCAGCGGTCAGGGAGCATGCTGTATAATACGTTTTTGTGACCTCGGATCAAAGGCCATGCGTTTAATCCAAAAGGCGCTCACTTTCGACGACGTTCTGCTCGTTCCCGCCCACTCGTCGATCATGCCGCGCGACGTCACCCTCAGGGCACGTCTGACCCGCAACATCAGCCTCAATCTGCCACTGGTTTCCTCGGCCATGGATACCGTCACCGAAAGTCGCCTGGCGATCGCACTGGCGCAGGAAGGGGGCATCGGAATCGTGCACAAGAACCTCAGCCCCAAGGCACAGGCCGCAGAAGTTGCCAGGGTCAAGCGTTTTGAATCCGGCATTCTGAAGGATCCGATCACCGTCCCGCCGAACATGTCGGTCCGTGACGTGCTGGCCCTGACCCATCTGCACAAGATCTCCGGTGTGCCGGTGCTCGATGGCCAGACTGTCGTCGGCATCGTCACCAACCGCGACCTGCGCTTCGAAACTCGGCTCGATCAGCCTGTCCGGAACATCATGACCCCGCGCGATCGCCTGGTTACGGTACGCGAGGGGGCCACCGTCGAGGAAGGCAAGGCACTGATCCATAAACACCGGCTGGAGCGTGTGCTGGTGGTCAATGACGCATTCGAATTGCGCGGCCTGATCACCGTCAAGGACATCATCAAGACCACTGAGCACCCGGACGCCAGCAAGGATGCGTCCGGCCGCCTGCGGGTCGGCGCAGCCGTCGGCGTGGGCCCTGGCACAGAGGAACGCGCCGAACTTCTGGCCGAGGCAGGTGTGGACGTACTGGTCGTCGACACCGCACACGGGCATTCGCAAGGTGTTCTCGACCGCGTCCGCTGGATCAAGAAAAATTTCCCGATGGTCGAAGTGATCGGCGGCAACATCGCCACCGCCGACGCCGCACTGGCGATGCTTGCGCACGGTGCCGACGGCGTCAAGGTGGGCATCGGTCCGGGCTCGATCTGTACCACGCGCATCGTCGCCGGCGTAGGTGTCCCACAAATCACTGCCATCCAGATGGTCTTCGATGCCCTGCAGGGAAGTGGCGTACCGGTGATCGCCGACGGAGGCATACGCTACTCGGGTGACATCTCGAAGGCGATTGCCGCGGGTGGGGATGCGGTCATGCTTGGCGGCCTGTTTGCCGGAACCGAAGAAGCACCCGGCGAAGTGGAACTTTTTCAGGGACGTTCGTACAAGTCGTATCGTGGCATGGGCTCGATCGGTGCCATGGCCGCTGGTGCCGCCGACCGTTATTTCCAGGACGCCGCTGCCAATGTCGACAAACTGGTGCCCGAAGGCATCGAAGGTCGGGTTCCTTACAAGGGACCGGTGCTCGCCGTCATTCATCAGTTGATGGGCGGCCTGCGCTCGTCGATGGGCTATCTCGGCTGCCGGACGATTGACGAAATGCATACCAAGGCCACTTTTGTCGAAATCACTTCCGCGGGTGTCCGGGAATCACATGTCCATGATGTACAGATCACCAAGGAAGCACCGAATTACCACATCGAATGAGCGGCATTCGACCATCGGCGGGCGGCAGAAAGCCGCCCGTGTCACTTGAGGACCGATGATGTCCCATCAAAAAATCCTGATTCTCGATTTCGGTTCGCAGGTCGCCCAACTGATTGCTCGCCGCGTCCGCGAGCAGCAGGTGTATTGCGAGCTGCATCCTTACGATGTCACGGCAGAGTTCATTCGCGACTTTAAACCGCGGGGCATCATTCTCTCCGGAGGTCCGAATTCGGTCTATGAGGTTGCGGACTTCAAGGTCCCGTCGCAGGTGTTCAAGCTTGGCATTCCCGTGCTGGGCATCTGCTACGGCATGCAAAGCATGGCCGAGCAGTTGGGCGGCAAGGTCGAAAGTTCGAACAGACGTGAATTCGGCTATGCCGAAATGCGCGCGCATGGCCACAGTGCCCTATTCAAGGGCATCGAGGATCGCCGCAATGCCGAGGGTCACGGCCTGCTCGACGTCTGGATGAGCCATGGTGACAAGGTCACCGAATTGCCGCCTGGCTTCCGGATCATCGGCAGCAACGAATCGACACCGATCGCAGCGATGGCCGACGAGGAACGCAATTTCTACGCCGTGCAGTTTCACCCGGAAGTCACGCACACGCTCAAGGGCAGGGAAATCATCGGCCGTTTCGTGCACGACATCTGCGGTTGTGGAAACGACTGGAACATGCCCGATTACGTTGCCGAGGCAGTCGACAGGGTACGTTCACAGGTCGGCACTGAAGAGGTGATTCTTGGTCTCTCGGGGGGTGTCGACTCGTCGGTCGCGGCGGCGCTGATTCACCGCGCGGTCGGCGACCGGCTGACCTGCGTCTTCGTCGATAACGGCCTGCTGCGCCTCAACGAAGCCGCCCAGGTAATGCGCACCTTTGCCCGCAATCTCGGCGTCAAGGTGGTGCATGTCGACGCCACGGCGCAATTCATGGGCCACCTGCAGGGCGTGTGCGATCCGGAGCAGAAGCGCAAGATCATCGGTCGCGAATTTGTCGAGGTTTTCCAGACCGAGGCCGGCAAACTCGGAAACGCCCGCTGGCTGGCGCAGGGAACGATCTACCCCGACGTGATCGAATCCGCCGGAGCGAAAACCAGGAAGGCACACACCATCAAGAGTCATCACAATGTCGGCGGCCTGCCCGAGCAGCTGAACCTGAAGCTCCTCGAACCGCTGCGCGAACTGTTCAAGGATGAAGTGCGCGAACTCGGCGTCGCGCTCGGGCTGCCGCACGACATGGTCTACCGCCATCCCTTCCCCGGTCCCGGTCTGGGCGTGCGCATTCTGGGCGAGGTGAAGCCCGAATTCACCGACCTGCTGCGCCGTGCCGACGCCATTTTCATTGATGAGTTGCGCGCCGCCGGATGGTACGAGAAGACCAGTCAGGCTTTCGCCGTGTTCCTGCCAGTCAAATCCGTGGGAGTCATGGGAGATGGTCGAACCTACGAATACGTGATCGCCCTGCGCGCCGTCGAAACCCAGGATTTCATGACCGCACAGTGGGCAGAGCTGCCACACCGCCTGCTGGGAAAGGTCTCGAACCGGATCATCAACGAGGTGCGTGGCATCAACCGGGTGGTCTACGACATCTCGGGCAAGCCGCCTGCAACGATCGAGTGGGAATGATTCTGCGTCAATCGGGCACGCGCAACCAAAGCTGGAAAACGCCACGAAAGCCTTGAGAAATCAGGGATATTTGCTGATTTGTCTTTCACATCAGCGGGGCGGTCGCTCGGTCGCGTGCCGGGAAGTCACTACCGGACAGAAAACCCTCGAACGCTGCGGCGGTTAGCGGCTGGCTGAACAGAAAACCCTGCATGTCGTCGCATTCCAGGCCGCTGAGCATTTGCCTCTGGGCTTCGGATTCAACGCCTTCGGCCAGTATGCGCAAGTCGAAGCTGCGAGCGATGCAGGCAATGGCGTGAATGATCGAGGTAGAACTTTGCTTGTCGGGGTTCAGGTCGCGGACGAAAGACTGGTCGATCTTGATGCTGTTGATCGGGAAACGGCGTAGATAGTTGAGCGATGAGTAGCGGGTCCCGAAATCATCGATGGAAACCTTCAGCCCGCAGTTGCGCAGTTGCTTGACCGTGCTGATATTTTTCTCGGCGTCTTGCATCAGCAGGGTCTCGGTAATCTCGATGTCGAGTACCTCCGCAGGAATCGCGTAGGTATCGAGACGCCGCATGATCCGCTCAGGCAAATCACCGCGTTCCAGTTCTTTCGGCGAGAGGTTGATCGCCAGTTGTAGACGGGTGAATCCCTTGCTACGCCAGGACGCCAACTGGCAAAGTGCGCGGTCGATGACCCATTCGCCGAGGGCGACGATCATTCCGGTATCTTCGGCCAGAGGAATGAAGGTATCCGGCATCATCAGGCCATAGCGCGGGTGATGCCAGCGGATCAAGGCCTCCATCCCGATCGTTCGCCGTTGGCTGAAACTGATCTGAGGTTGATAATACAGTTCGAATTGGTCGCCGATTTCCAGCGCCTGCCGCAGGTCGCCCTCCAGTGTGAGGCGCATGCTATGACCACTGTGCATATCGGGCGCATAGTGAAGATAGCCGTTCTTGCCGCGTCCCTTGATCTGGTACATTGCAATATCCGCATTGCGCAAAAGCACTTCCGGAGTTTCGCCGTTGTCGGGGTAGAGCGCGATGCCAATGCTGACGGTGGTAAAGAAATCCAGACCGGCCACCTTGAAGGGTCGCTTGAGTTCGGCCAGCATCTTGGCAGCAATGACCGTGGCATCATCACCGTTCCCCAGATCAGGCAACAGTACGGTGAATTCGTCGCCCCCCTGGCGAGCCAGGGTGTCTCCCGAGCGCAGGCAACTACGACTGCGCTCGGCAAAACACTTGAGCAACTCGTCGCCTTCGTGATGGCCATAGGTGTCATTGACCAGCTTGAAACGGTCGATGTCAATGAACATCACCCCCACCCGCTTGTTTTTCCGTTTTGCCTGCTTCAGGGCAACCCCCAGTCGATCCTTGAACAGGATCCGGTTGGGAAGACCGGTCAACAGATCGTGAAAGGCCTGAAAAGCGATCGTTTCCTCGGCTTTCTTGCGATCGGTGATGTCCCGTGCAACGCCCGAGGTCCCCATGAATTGCCGGTCGGTCGGCTGCCCATTGGCAGCATAGATGCCCTGCGCGCTGAGGATGGTCACGATGGTCCGGTTTTCGAAATGGCGCACTCCCCGGGTTCTCGTCTGCAGCCGGATTTCGACGTTGTTACTTGCGCGCTCACCGATTCGCCGTTCGTTGAAAACAAAGCGGGCATGTTCCAGATCGTCCGGATACACGATCATCGAGTAATGCTTTCCCAGGAGTTCTTCGCGGGTGTAGCCGAGCATGGCCTGCACGCGGCCGTTGACGAAGATGAAGAGGCCGTCCTTGTCGAGCGTGTAGATGAAATCCGGCGACTGCTCCACCAGAAAGCGATGCAGACGTTCGGACTGTTCGAGGCGAACCGTCATCAGGGCGTATTCCCGCTCGATCCGACGGCGATGCAGGACGCGGTCTACGGTATCGATGAGTTCCTGAGGATCGCCATGCTTGCGGATGAATTCAAAAGCGCCGTGGCGCAGGGCACGGATGGCCGAGTCGATCGATTCGTCTCCACTGAAGACGACCACCGCCGTCGGCACATGCTGGTGCACCATCCATTCCATGATATCCAGCCCATGGATGTCGGGCAGATTGAGATCGAGGATCAAGACATCGACGTCGCGATCCTCAAGGCGATGGCGGGCTTCGCTGCCACTGCCGCATTCCTCGATGATGCGCCCCTCGCCAGCAAGCAGGTGCCGGTAGGCCGCCCGAATCCGCTCCTCGTCGTCGACGATCAGGATTTTGCAGGGGGTCTCCTGAATGTCCAGGCTTTGTGGCGAAAATTCGAACTCCGCGATGGCCTTCATGATTGCTCCCGAGAAGTGTCCGGCGACAAGACCGTCTTCTGCTGTGGCTGGCCACTGCCCAGGGACGGCGTGCGCTCCGGGATGGGCAACAGCAAGGCGATCATGGTCCCGAAACCTGGCTTGCTGCGGCAGATCACCGGGATTCCCAGGCGCTGTGCCAGTGCCCCGACGATCGACAGCCCGATACCGCGGTTTCCTCTGCTACGGATGTCGGCTGGGTGATGCAGCGGGCGCATCGCATCTTCACTGATGCCAGGCCCGTTGTCCTCGATTTTCAGCTCGGCAAAGTGCCGCCCCTGATGCAGGATGTCGTCAGTCAACGAAATTCTGCAGCGTTGTCCCCGGGCAAGAGCTTCGGAGGCATTTTTCCACAGGTTGAGGAGGATCTGCTTGAGGCTGTTGCGATCGCAGGCAATCCGGACGGTCTGTGCCGGCAGGAGCGTTTCGACGACAATGCCCCGTGAATCGAAAAGCACCTCGCGATAGAGCAGCAACAGTTCGCGCAGCAACTTGCCGAGGTCGACCGTGTGCTCATCAGCCTGCACCTCGGGGGTATCGCGCATGCGTCGCACAATGCTGGCCACTCGTTCGATTTCTTCGTTCAGGATGTTCAGTTCGTGGCGAACCTCGGCCGCCTGCGGCAGCTTTGCGCTCAGTATCTTGAGATAGCTCTTGATGATGGTCAGCGGGTTGCCCGCTTCGTGCACGATGTGCCTGGCCTGGCGAGTAAAACGCTCCACAACCGCGTCCTCGATCTGGACACGGACTTCCTGGGCTGCGCGCCAACTTTCCAGACTGTTGCCGGCAATTCGTCCGAAGTTCGCCAGACCCGGCAAACGGCGACCAAGCCGGGCAAACTGGCCTGCACTCAGGCCGGCAACCATGACCCCGACCGTTCCTCTACGCCCAATCATCGGAATACACAACAGGCCGTTGCTCGCAAAAGCCCTGGCAAACTGCAGGTCCATCAGGGACTTCGCCGCTGGCGGATCACGGTCGTACGAAGATCGGATCTGCTTGCTGAGCGCCGCCGCTGCCACCAGGCTTCGCTGCTCCTCGGGAAGGATGCTGACCTGACTGAACACAGGGGCCTGTTCGGCGATGCCCTGGCCTGTCAGCCGGCCGTCCAGCGGATCGCACAGCAGGAACGCGAGATGGTTCAGGTCAAACAGGATGCGCGCCGATGCACGCAGACCGGAAAACACTTCGGCAGCGGAATCGAGCGCAAACAGATCATCTTGCAAGGGTTGCATCAGGGCCTGGTTGCCGATGAGGTGAGCAATCTGGCTATGGGTGTCGGGCACGGGGCGGGGGTCCATGCCGAGTACGCGCGGCAGGCCGGTGCTCCTGCCACCGGCCTGCCGTTCCTGGAGCGTCATGCCGAGAGCCTCGGCAAGCATGCACATTCGTTGTGCGGCCTGAGCACGCAACGCACTCAGGAGGCTGCTGTTGGCGTTGCCAAACATCTGCTCGGCGAGTTGCCCGAGTTCCTCGCTCACCTCATCGTCGCAAGCCAGCGCGTGTGCCAGCCACACCACCTGGGTCAGATGCGTGCCGGTCAGCATCTGCTCGGCCGGCTGGTGGTGGAAGAGGATGCCATCGGCAAACGACGAATCAAGATGCCACTGATCGGCAAGCCAGGTACCGATTTCGCCATGGTCAACACCGAAGCTTTCCTTTTCCATTGCCGACAAAGCGCTTTCATCGGGACAGGCAGCGATGAGCTTCAGATAGGGCTCGCCCAGGGCCGAGAGCAGAATGAGTTCCCCGACATCATGCAGCAGGCCCGCCAGATAAGCTTCATCCGGTTGCTGATAGCTGGTAGCCGCCGCCAGGCTGCGGGACAGCTCGGCGACCAGCAGCGAGTGTGTCCAGAAGCCTGACAGATCGACCACCCGCGTAGCGGTCCGTTCGTCAAACAGACTCTGGACCGACAGACAGGTCGCGATCGAACGAACCAGGCGGGTACCGAGTGCCAGCAGGCAACTTTCGATACTGCGCAGGGGATTGCCACGCCGGAGCGCGGATGAGTTGGCAGCGGTCAGGACGCGGGTGCACAAGCCCGGATCCTGCTCGACCAGGCTGGCCAGCTCGGCCATGGTCGTACAGTCATCGTCGACCATTTGCAGGAGTCGCAACAGTATCTGTGGCGGCGATGGCGCACGCCCCGACTCCATGGCATGGCGAATCGGTTCCGGCAAGCTATACATCGTGGTAACAGAGGATCACTAATCGAGCTTCTTGAGATAGTCCTTGGTAAACACCTTGTCCGGCAGGTCCCGAAGCTTCATACTCCCATACTCGAGGACGGACTGTTCGCCACCGCGCAGAGCGTCTTCCATGACCAGTCGGGTGGGTCGTTTCCTCCCCTCCATGGCCTTGAAGTTCTCGTATTTGCAGGTCTTCAGGAGACGGTTGGAAAGTGAATAAAACTCCGCCTTGAAAGGCCAGAAGTCCTTATCCCGGACCCAGTAGAGTACCCGCTGGTAGGTGACGCTGCGGTCGACGCCGGTCAGTTCGAGAACGTGATATTCCTCGTTGCCGATTTTTTCTCGCCGTAACAGCTTCGGGTTGTAGTCGGCAGCGAAGTTGGCACGCGCCAGATCGCCGTTGGCAACCTGACCAGTCAGCCTTTGCGAGAGGGAGAGCCGAATCGGTTGCGAAACGTCGGGCATGAATACCCAGAGGTCCCGACCTTTCATCAACAGGATCTGGCCACGCTCGGACGCCGGCTCGGTGACCATCACGACGCTGTTGGTGTTGCCCTTGGAAAGCACGCGGTACTTGCGTACCTCGGGACCCTGTCCGCTGCTGGTTGTCGTGATGTTGACGTCCACCTGGAAGCCTTCGGTCGGGAAACGAACCTGATCGGCCTTTTCAACGATCAGCCGAGCCTCGGCATCGTCGCCTGCGGCCTGCGAAACCGGCTCCGCTGCCCGCGCCGGCATGGCGCTGGCCAGGACAGCGGCAAACAGGAGGGCCAGGGCAGTGTTGACACCGAGATGGCGGATAGTCATGATTTCCATAGTATTCAACCCATTGTGCTGGCCGTCGACGCGGTTGGCAGGAAGTGCCACCGATGAGCATGCTTGAACCCATTGTCCGCATAGAACATGTATACAAGGATTATCTACTGGGCGAACAGAAAGTCCAAGCCCTGAAGGACATTCATTTCAATATCGAACCCGGTGTTTTCCTTGCGATTGCAGGTCCTTCGGGCAGTGGCAAGACCACCCTGTTGAACCTGATCGGCTGTATCGACACGCCGAGCAGCGGCAAGATCTACATCCATGGTGAGGATGTGAGTGGGCGGACACCCGATCAGCTGGCCGATCTTCGCGCACGCAAGATCGGTTTCATTTTTCAGACCTTCAATCTGTTACCGGTGTTGTCAGCGGCCGAAAATGTCGAGTATCCCCTGCTGCACCGCAAGGATCTTTCGAGCGCCGAGCGCCGGAAGCGCGTCGCCTATTTCCTGGATGTCGTCGGCCTGTCGAAATACGCGGCGAATCGCCCGAATCAGTTGAGTGGCGGTCAGCGTCAGCGGGTGGCGATTGCCAGGGCACTGGCGATCCACCCGGCGATTGTGCTGGCGGACGAACCGACGGCGAACCTCGATCGTCAGACCAGCAAGGAAATCCTCTTTCTGATGAAAGACATCAACCGGAGACAGGGCACGGCTTTCATATTTTCGACCCACGATGATCGGGTGATCAACAATGCTCGCCGCCAGATCCGCATTGAGGATGGCGAAGTCGTCACGCTCGGCAAGCGCCCCTCCGGCGGAAAGTGGATTTTCTTGCCCGATCGCAAACCCGGTACTCCTCTCAACAATGACAACGATGAATGGTTCAGCCAGTCCACCGAAAATTCGGATGCCTCCATGGAACATAGCGATGAAGACAGCGATGCAGTTCAGAAGACTTAACCGGCACTGCATTTGTCTGGCCGTCACGGCTCTCCTGAGTGGGCCGATGGCCGCGGTCGGTGACACGGGCATGACCGATCACTCCGTCGTCGATGCGTCCGACCGATCCGAGAGCAGGCCAACGCGCATCATGCTCGCCGCCAAACCGGCCGACGCCCTGCCGACGAGCAGGGATAGTCTGTTTGGCGACGACGAGCCCGAGGCAGCTGCAAACCAGCCCGCCCGTCGGGAATCCTTGTTCGATGACGATCAGCCTTCATCACCGCCGGAAACAGGCGCTGCCAAACAGTCGTCGGCGCGTGCAGCGGGCGTTAAGGGGTTCATCCAGAACGTGATGGCCTATGACTGGCCCAAACCACGACACTGGTCGGAAATGATGACCCGCGTCGATCTGAGCACGCAGGGCGATCTCGGCAACCAGGTCAAATGGAAACTTGGAGCGCGTGTCGACTATGACGCGACCTATACCTTCACCGATTTTTATCCGCAGGCGGTGGCGGATAATCAACGTTTCAATGTTCTCCTGCGCGAAAACTATCTCGATATTGGCGCAGGGGACTGGGACTTCCGCCTTGGCCGGCAGCAGATCGTCTGGGGTGAAATGGTCGGGCTGCTGTTTGGCGACGTGGTTTCCGCCAAGGACATGCGGCAGTTCATCCTGCCGACCTTCGATATCCTGCGTATTCCGCAGTGGGCGGCCAGGGCAGAGTATTTCAAGAACGATTTCCACGCCGAACTGGTCTGGATCCCGGTCGCCAGTTACGACAACATCGGCAAACCGGGTTCCGAGTTTTTCGTCTACACACCGCCGCCCCCTCCGGGTGTCGCCACGGTGTTTCGCAACGAAAAATTTCCGGCGCGCGGTCTTGATCATACCAATTACGGACTGCGGCTGTCGGTGTTGCGTGATGGCTGGGATGTGGCAGGCTTTGCCTACAGCAGCATGAGCGTCGCGCCGACCTTCTACCGGGCAATCGTTGCCGACCCCCTGCCGACCGCGATTTATCAGGCCAGGCATGACCGTATCAATCAGTTGGGCGGCACGCTAGGCAAGGATTTCGGTTCGCTGGTCCTGAAGGGCGAGGTGGTATATACGCGCGGCCGTAAATATGAGGTCACCAATGCCACCGATGCCGACGGGGTCGTGCCGCAGAACACGCTGCTCTGGGTCCTTGGCCTGGATTTCAACCAGTTCGCCGATACCCGGATCAACGCCCAGATTTTCCAGAACCATTTCTTCAATCATGATCCGGACATCATTCCCCTGGCCAAGGAATACGGTTACAGCCTGTTGCTCAACCACAAGTTCAGCGACAAGTTCGAGGCACAGGCGCTGTGGATCGCCAGCCTGAACCGTACCGACTGGCTGCTGCGACCCCGAATGAACTGGCATTTCGAAAAGAACTGGAGCCTGGCGATGGGTGTCGATATCTTCAAGGGGTCCCCGACAGGGTATTTCGGCCGCTACGACGCCAAGGACCGCGTTTATACCGAGATCCTCTACAACTTCTGACGCCACCGTGAACGCTGGCAGGTCGAGCAGCACTGCCGGCATGCAGGTCTGCAATCCGGATCAGGAGCGACCGGAGCGCGCGCTCGCGCTGTTCGGAAGCGTGACCGACGATTTGCAGGGCCGCCTCGTCGGTACCGAGTCGACGTTGGAACGGCCAGATCTGGGCCGGCAGTTGGCGGCCCTGTTCGAACGCCAGCAGAAATTTCGATAGGCGGTGGCGTTCATGGCATCGGCGCAGGAAGTCGTCGCCCGCCAGGGCGATGAACTGAATGCCGGACAGTCGGCGCAAAGCACCAGGGAAGATGCGCCTTTAGCGTAAAACGAGATTGCCTGCTCCAAAATGAGCCATTCCACCAAGATGTGGGCTGTTTCAGCCTAAGTCCGACAGGCTGCTAGCGGCGAACCGCCTCGATTCGGCAGGGTCATGCGTCAGCGCTGACCTTGACATTCACCGATTGACGCCCCTTGATGGAGGCTCATATACTCTCGATGGTGCCGTTGGCTTTCCCATCCTTTAACAAGAACAAAGAAGACCCCCCATGTCGCCACAAGAGGAGGTGGGGCATCCCGAAGTCCTCTGGCTTCTGGGCAGCCTCAGTACGTTCCATCGCCTGCCGTTCGATGCCTCGCTGATCGAGCAGGAATTTCCCCCGCCGTACACGCTCGCCACTTTCCACGAGGCCGCGCGTTCGCTCGGGCTGAATACCGGCAAGGTCGCGCTCGCAGGCGTCGACTGGCAGAAACTCCCGCTCCCCGCCATCGCCTTCCTGCGCCCGCAACCCGTCACCCCGGAACCAATCAAGCGCCCTCCCCTCCTCATCCTCATCCTCAAGGCTGACGCCGACAAGCTCCTCTACTTCCGCACCGGCAGCCAGACCCCCGAAACCCTCCCCATCGCCGAAGCCACCCAATGGCTCGAACCCGAACTCATCCTCGTCGCGAAGATGCGCCGGGCCACCGGCGAGGAACACATCGCCGGCTTCACCACCGAGAAGAAAGCGTTCGGTTTCAAATGGTTCATCCCCGAACTCCTCAAACACAAGAGCCTCTGGCGCGACGTCCTCACCGCCAGCCTCGCCATCCAGCTCGTCGGGCTGGCCACACCGCTCTTTACCCAGGTGATCATCGACAAGGTCATCGTTCACCAGACCCAAAGCACCCTCATCGTGCTCGGCATCGCCCTCGTCATGTTCATGCTCTTCACCAGCGGCATGACCTGGCTACGCCAGTACCTTGTGCTGCACACCGGCAACCGCATCGACGCCGTCCTCGGCAGCCAGGTTTTCCGCCACCTGCTGCGCCTGCCGCTGCCGTACTTCGAACAGCGCCCTACCGGCACCCTTGTCGCGCGGCTGCAGGGGGTCGAAACCATTCGGGAGTTCGTATCCGGCGCCGCCGTCACACTCCTCCTCGATCTGCCCTTCCTGTTCATCTTCCTGGCGGTGATGTTCGCCTACAGCGGGCAGCTCTCGCTGATTGCCGTCGGCCTGCTCGGCGCCATCGCCTTCATCAGCTTCCTCGTCGCGCCCCTGTTCAAGGAGAAGCTCGACCAGCAGTTCATGCTCGGCGCAAGGAACCAGGCCTTCCTCACCGAATACGTCTCGGGCATGGCCACGTTCAAATCCCTGCAGATGGAACCGGACATCGACAAAAAGTACGGCGACTACCTCGCCCAGTACCTCGCCGCCGGCTTCTCGACCAAACAGGTGGGCAACACCTACCACGTCATCGCCAACGGGCTGGAACAGGGGATGACACTCGCCATCCTCATCGCGGGCGCCCTGCTGGTCATGGAGAACGAAGGCTTCACCATCGGCATGCTGGTCGCCTTCCAGATGTTCGCCGGCCGAATGAGCCAGCCGCTCCTCAGGATCGCGGGCCTGTGGCAGGAATTCCAGCAGGCCAATATCGCGGTGAAGCGCCTCGGCGACATCCTCGACATGCCGCGGGAACCGTACACGCTCACCCCGCACCGCGAACAGGCGGGAGTCAACAAGCGCTCGTGCCTCCTCACCATCGACCAACTCAGCTTCCGCTACTCCGGGCATCACCCCTGGCTCTTCCAGAAACTCGAACTCGCCTTCAAGCCCGGCCACCTGACCGTGGTCACGGGCCCCTCGGGTTGCGGCAAGAGCACGCTCGCCAAACTCATGCTCGGCTTCTACCCACCCACCGAAGGCCATATCGCGCTGGACGGCAAGGACATCCGGCATCTGGCCGCCAACGAACTCCGGGCCACCTTCGGCGTCGTGCCGCAGGAAACGGTGCTCTTCTCCGGCACGCTCTACGACAACCTGGTCATGGCCCACCCGCATGCCCGCTTCGAGGACGTCATCCTCGCCTGCAAGGCCGCCGAGATCCACGAGGTGATCGAGCAACTGCCGAACGGCTATCAGACGGAGATCGGGGAACGGGGGACCGGGCTGTCGGGCGGGCAGCGGCAACGCCTCGCCATTGCCAGAGCGCTGCTCAAGCGGCCGCAGATTCTGATCTTCGACGAGGCCGTGTCCAACCTCGACCAGCAGACGGCGGAGCACTTCGCGAAGACGATCAACCGGCTGAAGGGGATGGTGACGATGATCTTCATCACGCATCAAATCCCGAGAGGGTTGGCGGTGGATGAGGTGTTCAGCTTCAGCGCCGAACGGCAACAGGCGACGCGAATGGGGGTGGTGGAGGAGGAGAGGAAGTGAGGCGAAGAGACCCCAAGGCAGACGCGGCGTCGCAGGCCGACACGGCCTGGGATGAAGTCGACATGGCGCCGCTGGCCGAGGGCCTGATCGGGTTGACCTTCAGTGTCACCCGTCATACCTGAACCATCGGTCGAGACTCAATAGAGGAATCTAGGATGAACAATATTCATGGTCTGTTCTTGGGTGGGTTGCTGATGCCTCTCCTGACGGGAGGATCAAGTGGCGCTTATGCGGAATCATTGCCCACAGAAATAAAACCTGGGCAGCCTATTTTCTCTTTAGAACAACGCACCAAGCGCTCACTAACAAATCAATATCAGGAATACCGAATTGAAATATATAATGATCAAACCATCGTGTTCCACGGTATCTGGAATACACGTCTAATTGGTGAGGTGCAAGGAAAAATATCTCCTAAACAATTTTCTCAAATTTATGCCGCCTTTGTCGACATTGGTTTCTTTGACTTGAAATCGCGTTATGGCTCAGAACTAAGAGATAAAAGAATTCCACTTGAAGCGGAGAGTGAGTACACCATCACTTTCCACAATAAAGATGTTCAGAAAACTGTAGTCTTTAGTAACGCTGTTCCCCCAGGCATTCCTCCTGGCATGCGACTCTTAATCGACAAATTCAAACACATGTCTGGCGCACGACAATGGGCGTGTCCAGCAGTTGCGCAAGCCTTCCCGCCTCATGGCGAATTTTCGGATGTCTGTGATTTTTCTGAGTAATGCCGGTATCACTACACGAGGTTTTATGTTTGCCAAATTCAATCTAGGAGCAATACAAGCACTCTATGGAGCAAATGACTCGTACAACTCTGATGCGAGAGCGGTGATGACACCCTGGATGAGGGCGACAACATTGGCACAATCAAGACGAGCGACAACGATTTTGAATGGAGGAAGGCGGTATGAACATGATTTCTGTGAGGGAACTGATGCAGAGGGTCAACCTGCGTGAGGTTGACCAGGATGAATCGAACAGGAAGCCGACCCCTTTGGCTTGGCGTGGCATGAGGTCCGGACAACCGCTGTGGGGGGGGTGCATCGCAACGACTCGTCTGGAGAGACACTGAAAATGGACTCTCCGATTCTTGTTGCCCGGTGTTTGATCGCCGCTCTCGCCATTGTCGCTGCGCCCAGGGCGTTTGCGTCGGACTTGCGGATTGGGTCGATGTGCCAAGCGGCGTGGGGCGACGGATATATGAAGCCCATGCCACCGGAACGGACCGAAAAGCAGCGGGCGTTGGCCGAAAAGGGTGATCCGCAAGCCCAGTACTTCATGGGCGTGGTCACGGAGGAGAAGGAAGAAAGCAACCGATGGCTGCAAAAAGCCATTGCCAACGGTTCGAAAGGTGCGGCGGCTTACTACGCGTATCGACGCGATCCTCGCCTGGAATACTTCAACAACCCCGAACGCTGGGATGAAGACCCGGACGAAACCCATCGCTGTTGGTGGCCCCGGAGCGGCCTGGGCGAAGCCGACCAAACCGAAATACTCGGCACGATCATCGCGGCGGCGGAAGCGGGCGAACCGCAACCGGCGACCTGGCTCTGGCAGATGGTGACTGGCGGCACGCGCTTGGGCAGCTTCCTCGTGAACTGCAAAGTGACCCACCCTTTACTGAACAGTTCTGACGCGCCCAAGTGGGCGGAAATCGCGGCACGCGGCGGTAACCCGTGGGCGCAGGAAAAACTGTGCTCGGCCTACACCGGAGCGACGATGCCACAGCGGGTGCATGCGCCGAAGGTGGAATGGGGTTTCCAGGCCAATCCGGCAAAGGCGTTTCAATGGTGTTCGATTGCAGCTCAAAATAATTGTGCCAGAGGCGCCAATCTTCACCTCGCAAAATTGTATGAAATGGGAATAGGTGTTGAAAAATCTCCTGCACTAGCCAGTTATTGGCGGCAGAGATGGAACGTCGTTTCGCCACCAAATTATGGAATTACCTCAGTTAATCGCCCGGTCTGTAGCGCAGAACAATAGTCAGAAAAAATCGAGGAAATGCAATGACCACAGAATTTGAGATTGAACCACGTGCAGAAATTGAACGCAACATCACTCAGCTTGGCCCTTTGCGCAACCGTCAGACCTTGGTGGTATGCATCTTGGCCAACGCCCAGCCGGGCATTCCGCTGTATGACGTCAGTTCGCTACAAGCTTTTCGGGATAAATATTGGCCAAGCAGCACCCCGCTGACCGATCAAGTTCTAGATAAAGATTTTAGAGAGGCAACGCTCTATAACCAGAGGGCTTTCGGCATTCCTGAGGAGGTCGATCGTCAAGCTCTCTGGAATAAGGTGATTTCCTCAT